>CBJMMB010000010.1:0-50704 GCA_966430775.1 uncultured Dyella sp.
CGACCAGGGCGAAGTCGATCATCATGATCGCGTTCTTCTTCACGATGCCGATCAAAAGCACCAGCGCGATTTGCGCGATCACCGAAAGATCGGTGTTGGTGAACCACAATGCCAGCAACGCGCCGACGCCGGCGGCGGGCAAGGTGGAAAGAATGGTGACCGGATGGATCAGGCTTTCATACAGAATGCCCAGCACGATATAGACGGCCAGGATCGCGCCGAAGATCAGCCACAGGCCGCCGCTTTGCGTTTGCTGGAAGCGACGGAAATCACCGCCGACGTCGAGCTTGATGTCGCCCGGCATGCGCATGTTGTTGGCCGTGGCCTGCACGATCTGCAGCGCTTCGCCCATGCTCACGCCCGGCGCGAGATTGAAGCTCAAACTCATGGTGGTGTACTGGTTCGTGTGCGACACCTGGGTCGGCGCCAAGCCCGGCTCCTGATGCGCGAAGGCGGACAATCGCACCATCTTGCCACTGCTGGAACGCACCAGCACGTCGTCGATCGAACGCGGCGTAGCGGTCTGTCCCGGCAAGGCATTCACCACCACCTTGTATTGATTCAGATCGGCGTAGATGTTGCTGATCTGGCGTTGGCCGAAAGCATCGTAGATGGCCGAATCGACGGTGCCCACGTTCACGTCGAGGCGCGCCGCCCTGTCGCGATCGATTACGATGTTCTGCTGCAGGCCGGCATCGTCCAGGTCGCTGCCCACATCGCGCAGCTTGGGATTCTTGCGCAGCTCCTCGACCAGCTTGGGCAACCATTCGCGCAACTTGGCGGTGTCATCGCCCATCAACGACATCTGGTATTGCGCGCCCTGACTGGAGCCTCCTCCGCCAAAACTCGGCAGATCCTGCACTGCGCGCAAGCGCACATTGAGATCGGGATATTGCGCCGCTTTTTTGCTGAGCCGCGTCAACACGGTGAAGGTATCGTCCTTGCGGCCCTGCGCGTGCGTCTTGAGCTGAATGTCGAACGATCCTGCCGCACCTAGGCGCGTGTTGCCGAGGCGCGAACCGACCACGGCCACATCCGGATCATGCAACAGCATGTCGATCAAACGCTGCTGGCGACCGGATGAATCCTGGAAGGAAACCGTAGCACCGGACGTAGCACGACCGCGAAGCAGGCCAGTGTCCTGCATGGGGAACAGGCTGCTCTTGATCTGGCCGGACATCACGATCGCCACCGTCACGCCGATCAGGATCAGCGGCGTGAGCGACAGCCACAAGGCATGTCGCAACGAGAAATCCAGCGATGCTTTGTAAAGTCCAAGCATGCGTTCGTGCATGCGATCGATCGCGCGACCGAACCATGAGGCCGCCTGCTCATTGGGGTGGCCGCGAAGGAAGAGGCCGCATAGCGACGGCGTGAGCGTGAGCGAGACCAGGGCCGACACCACGATGGCGCCTACCAGGGTCATGGTGAATTCCTGGAAGAACATGCCGACAATGCCAGGCATGAAAAGTAGTGGAATAAATACCGCTATCAACGAGGCGGTAATGGAAACGATGGTGAAGCCGATCTCACGCGCGCCGGTCAGTGCCGCCTGCATGCGTGTCATGCCCTGATCGATATGGCGCACGACGTTTTCGATCACCACGATCGCATCATCCACCACGAAGCCGATCGCAATGACCGCGGCGAGCAGGGTGAGGTTGTTGAGCGTAAAGCCCATCGCATACATGACCACTGCCGCACCAGCCAGCGACAAAGGCACGGCGGAGGCGGCGATCAGTGTGGGCGCCAACCGGCGCAGGAACAGCGCCATCACCAATATCACCATCGCCAGGCTGATCAGCAGCGTGGCCTGCACTTCGTGCAGCGATGCGCGAATGGTAGGCGTACCGTCGAAATACGGCGTGAGCGTGGTGCCGGGCTGCAGATAATTGCGCAACAGCGGCACCTCCGCTTTCACGCGGTCGGTGACATCGATGATGTTGGCATTCGATTGCCGGTACACATACATCAACACCGCCGGCTTGCCCTGGAACCAGGCCGCCTGATAGGCATCCTGTTGGCCGTCGTACACACGCGCGACATCTTTCAGGCGCACCGGCACGCCCTTGCCGCTGGTCGAAATCACCAGGTTGGCGAAATCGGCCGCTGTGTGCAGCGCATCGTTGGCTTCCACCGCCATGGTGGTCTTGCCATCGGAAAGAAAGCCTTTGGGCTGGAACACGTTGGCGGCAACCAACGCATTGCGCAACTGATCGGGCGACAAGCCCATCGCGTTGAGCGCGCGCAGATTCACATCGATGCGCACGGCCGGCGTAGCTGCGCCAAGAATGTCCACCTCCGATACCCCGGGCAGTTGGCGCAACCTCTGCGCCAACAGCGAATCGGCCACGTCGTAGAGGTCACGCGCCGATTGCGTTTCGGACGTCAACGCGAAGGCAAGTATCGGATCATCATTCGGATTGGCTTTTTCGTAACCGGGCGGGCTGCTGAGACCAGCAGGCAGATCCGGCTGCGCCGCATTGATGGCCGCCTGCACATCGCGCGCCGCGTCGTCGATATTGCGGCTCCCGTCGAACATCAGGAATACGAGCGAACTGCCCAGCGAACTTACCGAGCGCATCGTGTCGATGCCAGGCACTTGCCCCAGGTGACGCTCCAATGGCGCCGCCACCGTGGCCGCCATGGTTTCCGCACTCGCGCCGGCCTGGTTGGCGAATACAAAAATCACCGGGAACTGCATGTTCGGCAAGGCAGCCACGCCGAGCAGCGAATAGCAGATGGCGCCGATCACGAACACGCCCATCGCCAGCAATGACGTACCGATAGGGCGACGGATGAAGGGAGCGGAGATATTCATGCCTGGAACAACGTGCGATGGGCGGAAAAGGTTCGCCTTATTGTCGTCGCTCCGGCGAACACCGGGGGCCAGCGCTTTGTTACGAAGTGCAAAGTCACTGGGTCCCGGCGTTCGCCGGGACGACGAGCGGAGGCTTCTTCACAAGCCCGAAGGACAGGAAAAGCAAGCGTAGGAACTGCATCAAGCCGCATCACGTGCGGCGTTGCGCATCGCCCGCTGCTCCCTGCGCGCCTGCAACCAATCCGAGAACCGCTCCATGTAGAGATAGATCACCGGCGTGGTGTACAGCGTCACCAGTTGCGAAAGCAGCAGGCCACCCACGATGGAGACACCCAGCGGCCGACGCAGTTCCGAACCGATGCCGTTGCCCAGCGCCAGCGGCAACGCACCGAGCATGGCGGCGGCGGTGGTCATCATGATCGGACGGAAGCGCAGCAGGCACGCGCGGCGGATCGCCTCGCGCGGCTTCATGCCGGTGCGCTGCGCCTCGATCGCGAAGTCGATCATCATGATCGCGTTCTTCTTCACGATGCCGATCAGGAGCACGATGCCGACGATGCCGTCCACCGACAGGCTCATGTTGCACAGGATCAGCGCCAGCAAGGCGCCGACACCCGCCGGCGGCAAGGTGGAAATGATCGTGATCGGGTGGATGTAGCTTTCGTACAGCACGCCCAGCACGATGTAGATCACGATGATCGAGGCCAGCAGCAGCAACGCCTCGTTGCCCAGCGACGAGGAAAATTCCGCCGCCTTGCCGATGAATTGCCCACGCACCTGCGGCGGCAGGTTGAGCTGTTTTTCCACCTGCTGCATCGCCGTCACCGCTTCGGACAGCGAATAGCCCGGCGCCAGGTTGAACGAGATCGTCACCGCGGGCAGCTGCTGCTGATGGCTGATCACCAGCGGTGCGGTGGTCACCTGCGCATTCACCAGCGAGGCCAGCGGAATGGTGCCGCCGCCGCCGAGGATGATGCCGGTGTTGGCAGTGGCGATGCCGGTGGTGGTGGACGAGTTGCTCGACGCGGCCTGGCCGAAGGTGGTGGCGTTGCTGCCGGTGAGCGCGCCGCTGCCGTTGCTCTTCACCGTCAGCTGGTTGAGCAGCGAAGTGCTGGTGCGGAACTGCGGCTCCACCTCCAGCACCACGCGGTACTGGTTCAACTGCGTGAAGATGGTGGAGATCTGGCGCTGGCCGAAGGAGTCGTACAGCGTGTCGTCGATGGTCTGCACCGGCACGCCCAAGGTGCTCGCCTTGTCGCGATCGATGGTGAGCTTGAGCGCGGTGCCCTGGTCGGCAAGGTTGTTGTCCACGTCGGCCAGTTCCGGACGCAGGCGCAGCGCCTGCGTCATCTTCGTCGCGGCATCGGCCAGCTCGGCCATGTTCACGTCCGACATCGAGTACTGGTACTCGGTGGCCGCCACGCGCGTATCCAGCGTCACGTCCTGCACCGGTTTCAGGTACAGCGCCACGCCGGGAATATTGGCCGCATCGTTCTGCAGGCTCGCCACTACGTCATCCAGGCTGGCGCGCTTGCTGCGATCCTTCAGCACGATGCTGAGCTGGCCCTGGTTGAGCGTGGGGTTGACCGAGCCCGCGCCAATAAAGGCCGCCACGCCCGCCACGTTCGGATTTTTCTGCAGCGCGTCGGCCACCGCCTTGGTGCGCAGTTCCATCTGCGGGAAGGCCACGTTCTGGTCGGCTTGCACCACGCCTGTGATCAGGCCGGTGTCCTGCTCGGGCAGCAGGCCTTTGGGAATGACGATGTACAGGAACACCGTCACGCCGACCGCGATGAACGCCACGGCGATCATCACGCGCTGGTGATCGAGCACCCAGTCCAGCGTGCTTTCGTACAAGCCCACCGTGCGCGCCCATACCGTGCGCTTGCCGGCGGCGGCGTGGCGCTCGTGTGCGTCATCGCCTTCGGGCAATGCGTCGGGCTTGAGCAGGTAGGCGCACATCATCGGCGTCAGCGTCAGCGACACCAGCATCGAGATCACCACCGCGGTGGCCAGCACCCAGGCGAACTCGTGGAACAGGCGGCCGGTAACGCCGGGCATCAACAGCAGCGGCAGGAACACCGCGATCAGCGACACCGTCAGCGACAGCACGGTGAAGCCGATTTCCTTCGCGCCGACCTCCGCCGCTTCCTTGCCGTCCATGCCTTGCTCGATATACCGCACGATGTTCTCGATCATCACGATCGCATCGTCCACCACGAAGCCGGTGGCCACGGTCAGCGCCATCAGCGAGAGGTTGTCCAGCGACATGCCGGCGAAGGCCATCACGCCGAAGGTGCCCAGCAGCGACAGCGGCACCGCCACCGAGGGAATCACCGTCGCCCACAGGCGGCGCAGGAACACGAAGATCACCGCCACCACCAGCGCGATGGTCAGCAGCAGGGTGAACTGCACGTCCTCGACCGAGGCGCGGATGGTGATGGTGCGGTCGGCGAACACGTCCAGGTGCACGTCGGCCGGCAGCACGCTGCGCAGCTGCGGCATGATGTCGCGGATGTGCTGCACCGTCTGCACGATGTTCGCGCCCGGCTGGCGGCGGATGTCCAGCAGCACCGCCGGCTTGCCGTTGGCCCAGGCGGCGAGCTGGTCGTTCTCCACGCCGTCGACCACCTTCGCCACATCGGACAGGCGTACCGGCGCGCCGGTGGTGCTCTTGTAGGAAATGATGGTGTTCTTGTATTCGGCCGCCGTTTCCAGCTGGTCGTTGGTGGAAATGGTGTAGGACTGCGTGGCGCCGTTGAGGGTGCCCTTGGGCGCGTTCACGTTGGCCTGGGTGAGCGCGCTGCGCACGTCTTCCATGGTGAGGCCGAGGTTGGCCAACTGCGCCGGATTCACCTGGATGCGCACCGCCGGACGCACGTTGCCGGCGATCGACACCAGGCCCACGCCCTGCACCTGCGAAAGTTTTTGCGCCAGGATCGAGTCGGCGTAGTTGTTCACGTCGCGCAGCGGGCGACTGTCGGAGGTGAGCATCAGCGTCATGATCGGCGCATCGGCCGGATTCACGCGGTTGTACACCGGCGGATACGGCAGCGTGCTGGGCAGCGTGCCGCGCGCCTGGTTGATCATCGCCTGCACGTCCTGCGCGGCGATGTCGATGTCGCGGTCCATGTTGAACTGCAACACGATGGTGGACAGGCCCGCCGAGGAATCGGAGGTCATCATGTCCAGCCCGGAGATCTGCCCGAGCTGGCGTTCCAGCGGCGTGGTGACCAGCGATGCCATGGTCGATGCGCTGGCGCCTGGATAGGTCGTGGTGACCACCAGGCTGGGGGCTTCGATTTCCGGCAGTGCGGAGACGGGCAGCTGGCGATAGCCGAGCACGCCGAGCAGCATCACCGCCACCATCAGAAGCGAGGTGGCGATGGGGCGGCGAATGAAGAGGGTTGAGAATCCCATGGTCGTCGGACTGTCCGTGAACGAAGGCTAGTCGAAAGCCCTTCTCCCTCCGGGAGAGGGGTTTGGGATGAGGGCGTCGGCGACACGCGATGAACCCTCACCCACGGCCCCTCTCCCAACGGGAGAGGGGAATAAGTACTGCATGGTGCTATCAGCCACCACCGCCACGGCGACCACCTTGCTTGCCCTTCTTGTCGTCCGTAGTGGTCGGCACGGGCGGCACTTCGCCGGGCTTGAGCGCCTTCACCTTGCTGCCGGGCTTCAGGCGGAACTGGCCTTCCGTCACCACCTGGTCGCCTTCGGCGAGGCCGCTGCTCACCATCACGTGGCTGTCGCCCACTTCACCGGCCACCTTCACCGGCTGCATCGCCACGGTCTGGTCCTTCTGCAACTTGTAGACGAAGTCGCCGTCCGGACCGCGCTGCACCGCCTGCGCCGGAATCACCAGGCCGCCGGCCACGGTGCGCACGCGCAGCCGCACGTTGACGAACTGGCCCGGCCACAGCGTGCTGCCGGGATTGTTGAAGATCGCGCGCAACTTGAATGTACCCGTGGAGGTATCGATCTGGTTGTCTACCACCTGCAGCGTGCCGGTGGTATCCAGCGGATGGGCGTCGGTGCGGTCCAGCGCGATCACTTCCAGCTTGTTCGCACCGCCCTGGAATGAATCGCGCACGGCCTCCAGGTTCTGCTCGGGCAGGCTGAAGACGATATAGATCGGCTGGATCTGCGTGATCGTGACGATCGCCGTGCTGGTGGTCACCACGTTGCCGGGATCGACCTGACGGATGCCGGCCACCCCGTCGATCGGGGAGACGATTTTGGTGAAATCCAGTTGCACCTTGGCCGAGCGCACGCTGGCCTCGTCCGCCACCACCGTGGCCTTGAGCTGGTTGACGTTGTTGCGGTAGGTGTCGATGTTCAGCGCGGCCACGTAACCGCTGGCGACCAGTTTCTGGTTGCGATCCAGCGTGCTGATCGCGGTAGCGAGCGAGGCCTCGTCCTGCTTCTGCTTAGCCGCCGCCTGGTCGTAGGCGGCCTGGTAGGTGCGCGGATCGATCTGGGCGATCACGTCACCCTTCTTGACCGGCTGGCCCTCCTTGAAGTTGATCGTCCACAACTGCCCGCCGACCTGCGGGTTGACCGTCACCGTATTGAGCGCCGTCACTGTGGCCGTGGCGGTGAGATACACCGGCACGTTCTGGCGAACGGTGGGTTCCACGGTGACCGGCACCGGCGCATTGTCCTTGTCATTGGCGCCCGGCGGGCCGCCGTTCTGGCCGGCCTTGGCCTGGTGATTGCCGGCGCCCGGCCCTTCCCCTGGCTTGTGCAGCAAGCGGAAGGCGACTCCACCCACCACCAGCACGGCAATCACGATCAACGCGATCTTCCAAAAACGCGACATGTGAAACTCCTGGAATGAACGACGGAACCACCCGACTCCGCCGGCGCGAAACGGTGCACTTTCTTGGCTTACAGCTTGCGAACAAGCATAGGTGCTGCTGAACGACCTTGGACAATGCCAGTTGACACAGGTGCCTTATGACCGATGGCACGGTCTGGGGAGCTGGAGCGTAGCAAGCAGGCATGACGGTCAGCCTGCAGGCACCCAACGACGTACTGTACTAAAGGAGTCAGGACAAATCGCCGCGGCAGGGTGGCAACGATGTGGCAGGACGATGGCTTAACATGCCGCAGGCTTCGTCTATACTCGGACAATTATTGTCATGGCGCGCCATACGGCGTGTCATGGCACGGTCGCCAGGGGCGCCAAGGTACGCCACGGGGGAAACGTGGCGGCTTTTCCAGATTAATCATTCGATGACTGGAGTACTTGCGTGAGCGGTTCCATGAGCAAATCCGACCAGAGTTTCCTGCGTCAGTTCTCGTTGCTTATCGCCGGCCTCGGCGTGCTGACCCTGGTCCTGATCTTCACCGCCTGGACGATCTACGAGCACGAGCCGAAGGAAACCGATCCGAACGCCGCGCAGCAACTTTCCGCCAAACTCGCGCCCAACGGCGCCGTCTACGCCGGCAACACCGGCCGCGCCGCCATGCTGGCCGCGCAGGAAGCCGCGGCCAAGGCCGCCGCCGCGCAAGTCGCCTACGGCGGCACCACCGACGGCAAGACCATCTACGACAACCTCTGCCACAGCTGCCACACCGCCGGCGTGGCCGGTGCACCCGTATTGGGCAACAAGGCGATGTGGGGTCCGCGCATCGCGCAAGGCCTGGACACGCTGATCAAGCACGCCACCGACGGCTACCACGGTCCGGACGGCAACTACATGCCCGCCAAGGGCGGCAATCCTTCGCTCAACGATGCGCAGGTGAAGGCCGCGGTGACGTGGATCGTGGATCAGGCGAAGTAGGACGTTCGTAGGTTGGGGTGCAAACCCCAACATGGGCATGGCGATGTTGGGGTTCGCACCCTGATACATCCCCGCGTTTTTGCTCTGTGCTTTTTCCCCGGAAAACGAAGCCCTTCATGCTACGAAATCGCTAAAAAAGCCAAAACGTCATTCCGGCGAAGGCCGGAATCCATGCTTCGTGCTGGCGATAGATTCCGGCCTTCGCCGGAATGACGGTGAGGAAATATGAGCATTCGGGCACAGGCCAGCTAACTTGCTCATTCCGCTCAACATATCAGGCCAAAAATGCGGGGACATTTCAGGGTTCGCACCCCAACCTACGAAAACGCCGATGCATCCGGGCAGCTATCATGGCGCCATGACTTCCGCTGCCCCCTCCCCCCATCCGTCCGCATTCCCGGACGCCCTCACCGAATTCACCCTGCAAGGCCCGGTCGGCCCACTCGAGGCCATCGCCGACGTCGCCGAGCGTCCCGGCGCGCGCCGCGCCATCGCGGTGATCTGCCATCCCAACTCCAAGGATGGCGGCACCATGCGCAACAAAGTGGTGACCATGCTGGAGCGCAGCCTGCGCGAATGCGGCCTGGATACGCTGCGCTTCAACTTCCGCAGCGCCGGTGAATCGGCCGGCGAGTACGACAACGGCATCGGCGAGAGCGACGATCTCGCCGCCGTGGTGGCCTGGGTGCGCGCGGTGCGTCCGGACGACGTGCTGTGGCTGGCCGGGTTTTCCTTCGGCAGCTACGTAACACTGCGCAATGCGGTGAAGCTCGGCGCCGAGACGCTGATCAGCATCGCGCCGCCGGTGGGCCGCTGGTCGCACGAAACGCTCGCCCTGCCCACCTGCCCGTGGCTGGTGGTGATGGGCGAAGAAGATGAAGTGGTGGAACCGCAAGCGGTGTTCGACTGGATCGACAGCCTGGAACAACCGCCGGAGCTGGTGCGCATGCCCGAGACCGGGCATTTCTTCCACCGCCGCCTGATGGATCTGCGCGGTGCGGTGAAACACTGGATGCACGATCATTTGCCGCCGGTGCGCGAGTGATGCTCGCATAACGCTCGCAGGTTGGGGTGCGAACCCCAACGTTTCCTTCGTGCACGACGTGATGTTTGGGGTTTGCACCCCAACCTACAAAGACCCGTGCAGGCATGGTTTCAAGGCTCGAACCCCGATGAACGATCTATCCCCCAGCGTGCGTTACCAGGAAGGCGTCAGCGCGCATCGCTGGATGCCCGACCCCGCGCAACTGACCGTGCTGCCCGAATTCGATCGCATGCACGCCGCCCTGTGCGCCGCCAAGGAAAACGGCAACGGCCTGCTGGGCCGCCTCAAATCGCTGCTTGGCGGCGAAGAGCGCCAGGCGGTGCCGGGTTTGTATTTGTGGGGCAGCGTCGGGCGCGGCAAGACCTTCCTGATGGATCTGTTCGCCGCCAGCCTGCCGCATGGTGTGGTGCTGCGTCGTCACTTCCACCGCTTCATGGGCGAGGTGCACGAACGCCTGCGCGAACTGGGCGAGCGGCAGGACCCGTTGGTGGACGTCGCTGCCGGCATCGCCGAGCGCTGTCGCGTGCTATGCCTGGACGAATTCCTGGTCAACGACATCGGCGATGCGATGATCCTGGCCAATCTGCTCGATGCCTTGTTCGCCCGCGGCGTCACGCTGGTGACCACCTCCAATACCGCGCCCGACAATCTTTACAAGGATGGCTTGCAGCGCGCGCGCTTCCTGCCGGCGATCGCATCGATCAAGCAGCACTGCCACGTGGTGGAGATGATCTCCGCGCACGACTGGCGCCTGCGCGCGCTCACCCACGCGCCGGTGTACCACACGCCGCCAGGCGCGGAAGCCGAGCGCGAACTGCAGCGGATTTTTTCCAGCCAGGCGCAGAGCGAGGTCATCGAAGGCGGCGACATCATCATCAACGATCGCCCGATTCCCGTGCGCAAACGCGCCGGCAACATTCTGTGGTTCGACTTCGCCGCGCTGTGCGAAGGCCCGCGCGCGGTGGCCGACTACATCGCGCTGGCCAAGACGGCCGCGGCGATCATCATCTCCAACGTGCCGCAATTCACCATCTACAGCGAAGACCCGGCCAAGCGTTTCGTGCAACTGGTCGACGAATTCTACGACCGGCACGTGAAACTGATTCTTTCCGCCGCCGCGCCGATCACCGAGCTGTACGACGGTGAACGCCTGCGCGCGGAATTCGGCCGCACCGAATCGCGCTTGATCGAGATGCAGAGCGAGGAATACCTCGCCCTCGAACACCGCCCGTAGATTGGGGTGCAAACCCCAACATGGGCATGACGACGTTGGGGTTTGCACCCTGAAATATCCCCACGTTTTGCTCCGTGCTTTTCCACAGCAAAAACGAAGAACTTCTTAACTGGCGCATTGCCAAGAAAAGCCACATCGTCATTCCGGCGAAGGCCGGAATCCATCGCCAGCACGAAGCATGGATTCCGGCCTTCGCCGGAATGACGGTGAGGTAATAGGAAGAGTTAGGTACAAGACGAACAGTCTGCTGATTTCGCTCAACGTATCGAACGAAAACGTGGGGATATATCAGGGTTTGCACTCCAACCTACACGCGTGTCGCCAGGATCTTGTCGATGCGCTTGCCGTCCGTATTCACCACTTCCAGGCGCCAGCCCTGGTGTACGAACGATTCGCCCAGCTGCGGCATATGCGCAAGCTGCGCCAGCACGAAACCCGCGGCGGTGTGATAACCCTGCTCCGACGGCTGCCGCCAGCCAAGCCGATCGAACAGCTGGAACACCGGGCAGGCGCCGTCGATCAGCAGGCTGCCGTCGTCGCGCTGCGCGATATCCGGCGCATCGCCTTCGCCATCGGGCAGATGGCCGACCATGGCTTCGAGCAGATCGGTCTGCGTGACGATACCTTCCAGACTGCCGTATTCGTTGAGCACCACGCCCAGGCGCACCGGTGCGGTGCGGAAACGTTCCAGTACATTGAAGATCGGCGTGGATTCCTGGATCGCCAGCGGCGTGCGCAGCGCGGCGAGCGGATCGAGCTCGCCGCCATCCAGCAATTGATCGAGCAGATCCTGCTTGGTCACCATGCCCAGCGGCTCGCCGATATCGCCACGCCCCACCAGCAGCAGTTCGTGGCGCGAAGCGCGCAGCGTGCGCACCATGTCCTCGCGCGGCTCGTCCAGGTCGATCCACACGATGTCCGTGCGCGGCGTCATGATGTCGCCGATACGCCGATCGCCGATATTGAACACACGCTCCACCACTTCCTGCTGCGCGCGCTTGAGCAATCCGGCTTCCTGGCTGGCCGATACCAGCAGTTTGAGTTCCTCGGCCGAATGCAGCATGTCCTCGCTCGCGCCGGGCCGCAGCCCGCATGCGCGCAACACGAGATTGCCAAGACCATTGAGCACCACGATCGCCGGCCGGAACACGAACAGGAACAGGTTCAGCGGCCGCACCACCCACAAGGCCGTGCCTTCGCTGCGCTGGAGCGCCAGGCTCTTGGGCGCCAGTTCGCCGAGCACGATATGCAAGGCGGTGATGATGCTGAAGGAGATCGCCACGGCGATCACGTCCGCGCCGACACCGGCATAACTGCCGGCCCAACCTTGCAGCAACGGTTCGACCAGGTGCGCCAGCGCCGGCTCGCCGACCCAGCCCAGCGCCAGCGACGACAGCGTGATGCCGAGCTGTGTGGCGGCCAGGCTCGCATCCAGCTTATCGACGGTGCGCAGCAAGGCGCGCGCATGGCGGCGTCCTTGCGCCACCAGTTCGGTGACGCGGCTGCGGCGTACCGCCACCAGCGAAAACTCCGCGGCGACGAAAAACCCATTGGCCGCCACCAGCACGAATACCGCCACTATCCCTGTCCATTCGCTCATCGCCCGGCTCCTGTCGTCGCTTGCATCGCGCCATGGTAAAGCAGGCACGCCCGGTTGCCCGCGCAAGCAGCGATCCCTGCTTGGCGTTGCGCGCAAACATCGCGGCGCTTCACCTCATCCTGCGGTGCTGCTACGTTGCGGCCTTCGCCACGCCGTGGAGTCGCCGCAATGCTGACCTTCCTCGCCCTTGCATTGTTTGCCGGTGCGCAACCCGCCACCTCTGCAGATACGTTCACCGCGCGCGTGCAGCGCGCCAAGATGGTGGAAGCCGGCGCCACCGGCCCGGCGTACCAGAAACAGTTCTGGGCCAAGATCGGCAATCCGATGACTGATGCATTGAAAGCCTGCCTGGCCAACAACGCGCCGGCCGACAAATCGCCGTTCACGCTGGTCGCCGATATTTCGCCGGACGGCCATCCGCTCAATGTGGACGTACGCGCGCCGACGCCGGTCGCAAAATGCCTCGCCGGGCAATTCACCGCGTGGACGTTCCCCGCGCCACCGAAGCTGCCCGGATCGACCGATTACCCGATCGAAATCGACGTAAGCATGTAAGTACATGCGGCGACCGTAGGTTGGGTTACCCCGGACTTGGGGTAACCCAACGTATTGATGCGGCATCGTTGGGTTACGCTGCGCTAACCCAACCTACAGGACATCTCAGCTCGCCGGGCCTTGACGCCTGCGACCGATCCCTGCTAAATATTTAGCAAATATGTTAATTGCTTAATTGCTATGGCCATTGATCGTATCTTCGAAGCACTCGCCTCGCGCCCGCGACGCGAAATACTCGCCTACCTTTCCGAGCAGGAACTCACCGCCGGCGAAATCGCCGGACGTTTCGCGATGAGCGCACCGGCCGTATCGCGCCATCTTTCGGTGCTGGAAACGGCAGGCCTGGTCAACAGCGAGCGGCGCGGCCAGTACGTCTACTACCAGCTCAATCGCGACAACCTGGTCAACACGCTCACCGGCTTCGCTTTCGAGCTGTGTCCGCGCGGCCGGCCGTTGAAGCGCGAAGCACGCCAGCGTTCCACCAAGCGGAATGCCTGAACCACTATTCCAGCAGGAGGATGGTCATGTCGGTTGCACAGGCTGTTCCGGGTTTGAAGCTTTCGCCACCGCCGCGCACCGTGCGCAGTTTTCCATCGGTGCGCCTGGCTGCTGCACACAGCGGTGGCTTGCCGATTGAAGTTTCGCTGATCGGGCAGCTCGGGCATGGCGCAGGCAACAAGCTGTTCGTGGACGTGATGGCCAGGCAGCGCCGTCACGACAGCTTCCGCGACGAACTGGACGAACCGTCCGCGCGCATCGGCGACACCAACCTGCAGCAGGGCGACGCCACCTCGTTATATACGTTCACCGTCGACGCCAACGGCCATCCATTCCATCGCCATGCGGGACATCGCGTGTTTACCGCCGTATCCGGCAGTGGCGGCGCACGGTTGCGTTTCTCCACCGCGACGGATGCCGATATCGCGCAAGATCCCGCCCGTTTCATTGCCGCCATGCGTTGCGTGGAGATTCCGCCGGATTGCTTTTTCACAGTGCGCTTCGGCGGCGGCACTTGGCATCAGTTCACGCCGCTCAAGGAGAACACGCGTCATCCGGCCTTGTTCGCCATTTCCTGCCATACCAACGAACTGGGCGGTGCGCTGTCCGACGATCTGAAGCAACAGGTGATGGCGAACCAGGCCACGCTTCCTGGCCTGACCGAGCTGCCGCCGCCGAGCGTCGTCGCGCTGTTGCGCCATGCCTCACTCGCCTCGTTGCCGACCATTGCGCTGTCGCTGGATGCGCCGGCGGGTACCTGGCACAGCGCCTTGTGCAGCATCGTGCGCCGCACCGTCGGTGGGCTGAGAGGTTATCTGGCGAAGTGGGGAAACCGGGTCGGCTACTGGTGGAACAGCGAGCCCAAGGTCATCGCCTTCGCCGAGGCGCCCGCTGATTCGCTGCTGCGCGGGCAGTTGAACGACGGTCCCATCCACTACGAGGACCATTGCCTGATCAGCATGCTCGAACCGTCGCTTTCGCGCCTCGGCACGAAGAAGCTGCTTGCGGGTCTGCTCGAGGCTTTCGTGCAATCCCCACCGCCAAGCGTCAGCGCCCTGATGCGTTTGCGCAATCTGCTGGTGAAACCCTTGGGACTGCGCACATCGCCGCTGGGATGTCCGGTGTCCTCGTTGCTATCGCCGCCGAGCGATAACGTGTTCGCAGGTTTTCCGGTGCGCGAGCAGGTCGTCGACGCGGCGGATACGCAATGCCAGGTGGTGTTGGGCGCCAACGACAAGCATCTGCAATTTCGTTCCTGCGTGGGCGTGGTCATCAACGGCGATCGCGTCGACTTCACCTTGGGTACGCGTGTGCGCTGCACGAATCTGTTCGGGCATGTCTACATGGCGGTGATCGAGCACGTCCATCAGCGCTATATCGCGCCTACGCTGTTGCGGCAGGCGGTTGAGCAATTGCTGCATGGACAACTTGAGCGGCAGATGGAACACCCTCCCCTGCTTGCAGGGGAGGGCCTGGGTGGGGTTGTTTGAGCTTGCCGTATGGGTTGAAGTACCTCGCGAGGTTGCTTCACCCCACCCCAACCCTCCCCTACTGCACGTAGGAGAGGGAGCTGTTTTCGGCAAGCATTACCCCTGCGCTACGATCCATCCCTCCTCACCGCGGAGTCGACCATGCGCGCACCCACCGGTTCGGTCGTTGGCCTTTGCTCCGCGTCCGCCACCATGTCCGCGATGGGCATGGCCTTCCTCGGCTACTGGGGCGTACACGAACCCACGCCGTGGAACACGCGCGACATCGCGGTGGTGTGCCTGGCCTTCCTCAGCTTCATGGCGCTGGGCGCGGCGATCTGGATCGCCACCACGCCGGTGCCCGAGGACGCCGTCGAGCGCATCGTGCCGGCGCGGCGCAGTTTCGCGGCGGGGCTGATCCTGATGTGGCTGGGGATGGTGCTGGCCATCTGGCATTAGCTTGAAAAAATTCTTAGTCGACGCAAGCCCGCGCTGCGCTTGGCTTCCTGATGCTTATCCACCGGCTATCCACAAATTATTGGGTTGACCGATCCAGGCCACCCCGATATGTTGTGCCCCGTCGGTCGCCGCCACCGATCATGTCGTGGGCGGCCAGGGAATCCGGTGGAAGTCCGGAACTGCCCCGCAGCGGTAAGCGGAGACGAAAGCCCGAAGTACGCACTGGCCTTCAACGGCCGGGAAGCGGGGCGAGTAGGCGCATCGCACGATGCACATCCGCAAGTCCGAAGACCTGCCGACACGGCAAGGCCGGAGCGCCCTGCCGCCGGTGACGGCCTCCGCGGGAGGGGCGTGTCGCGCGACGCGGATGTCATCCCGAGTCGAGCGAGCACGACCACGGCAGCCGCCACCTCAGCCCTGCGCGCGGGAGCAGGCGGTTGAGTCCCAAGGAGTCGGTCCGCACGAACCGGAATGTTTCCGGCCCGGACCGATTCCGCAGCCTGGAGCGTCCGACATGCAACCTATCGATACCGAATCGCGCGAGCGCACCGACGTTCGCGCGGAAGCCGCCGCTTTTTCCGCCGACACCCACGTGCCGGCCACTGCCATCCCCGAAACGATGTCCGCTACCGCTGAAGCCCCGTTCGCCCTCACTCCTCCGCACAACCCCGGCCAGATGCGCGTCACCAAGCGCAACGGCCGCCAGGAAATCGTCGACGTCAACAAGATCGTGCGCGCGGTGACACGCAGCGCCGAAGGCCTGCACGCGGTCGACCCGCTGCGCGTGGCGTTGAAGACCATCGGCGGCCTGTACGACGGCGCCACCACGCAGGAGCTGGACCAGCTTTCCATCCGCACCGCCGCTGCGCTGACCGCCGAAGAACCCGAGTACGGCCAGCTCGCCGCGCGCCTGCTTGGCGCCTTTATCGATAAGGAAGTCAGCGGCCAGGAAATCCAGAGCTTCTCGCAATCGATCGCGCGCGGCGCGGAACTTGGCATCGTCAATGCGCGCCTGCGCGATTTCGTTTCCGCCAACGCGCGCAAGCTCAACGACGCGATCGATCCGCTCGCCACGCGCCGCTTCGAATACTTCGGCCTGCGCACGGTGTACGACCGTTACCTGCTGCGCCATCCGCAGCTGCGCAAGGTGGTCGAGACGCCGCAGTATTTCTTCATGCGCATCGCCTGCGCGCTCGGCGGCAACGAGATCGGCGAGACGCTGGAGCTGTATCGCCTGCTTTCCTCGCTGGAATACATCGCCAGCTCGCCGACGCTGTTCAATGCCGGTACCGCGCACGAGCAGTTGAGCTCCTGCTTCCTGTTGGATTCGCCGCTCGATTCGCTGGAGTCGATCTACGAGAAGTACGGCGACGTCGCCAAGCTCAGCAAGTTCGCCGGCGGCATCGGCCTGGCGTATTCGCGCGTGCGTTCACGCGGCTCGCTGATCAAGGGCACCAATGGTCATTCCAACGGCCTGGTGCCGTGGCTGAAGACGCTGGATGCCTCGGTCGCCGCGGTGAACCAGGGCGGCAAGCGCAAGGGCGCAGCCTGCGTGTACCTGGAGCCGTGGCACGCGGACATCGAGGAATTCCTCGAACTGCGCGACAACACCGGCGACGAAGCTCGCCGCACGCATAACTTGAATCTGGCCAACTGGATTCCCGACGAATTCATGCGTCGCGTCGAGCACGACGGCAACTGGTCGCTGTTCGATCCGAAGATCGTGCCGCACTTCGTCGACACCTGGGGCGAGACGTTCGAGCGCGCGTATCACCAGGCCGAAGCCGATGGCCTGGCGGTGAAAACGGTGAAAGCACGCGAGCTGTATGCGCGCATGCTGCGCACGCTGGCGCAGACCGGCAATGGCTGGATGACCTTCAAGGACCGCAGCAACGCCACCAGCAATCAGACGGCCAAAGCCGAGAACGTCATCCATCTGTCGAACCTGTGCACCGAGATCCTGGAAGTGACCTCGGCCGGCGAAACGGCGGTGTGCAATCTCGGCTCGATCAATCTCGCCCGCCACGTCGTCGACGGCGCGTTCGATTTCGCCAAGCTCGCCGGCACCGTGCGTACCGCGGTGCGCCAGCTCGATCGTGTGATCGATCTCAACTTCTATCCGATCGACACCGCCGCCACCGCCAACCGCAAGTGGCGTCCGGTGGGGCTCGGCGTGATGGGTCTGCAGGATGTGTTCTTCAAGTTGCGCCTGCCGTTCGATTCGGCTGAAGCTCTGGAGCTGTCCACGCGCATCGCCGAGGAGATCTATTACAACGCGCTGGCGCAATCGAACGCCTTGGCCGAACAGCACGGCGCACACCCCGGCTTTGATGAAAGCCGCGCGGCAAATGGCGAACTGCAGTTCGATTATTGGCCAAACGCGAAGCCGCACGACGCGGCGCGCTGGGATGCACTGCGCGAAGCGATCAAGGCGAACGGTTTGCGCAACTCGCTGCTGATCGCGATCGCGCCCACCGCGACGATCGCCTCCATCGCCGGCTGCTACGAATGCATCGAGCCGCAGGTCAGCAACCTGTTCAAGCGCGAAACGCTGTCCGGCGACTTCCTGGTGGTGAACCGCTACCTGGTCGATGAACTGAAAGCGCTGGGCTTGTGGACGTCGGAAATCCGCGATGCGATCAAGCTGGCGGAAGGTTCGATCCAAGGCATCAACGCGATTCCCGAGCGCCTGCGCGCGATCTACCGCACCGTGTGGGAGCTGCCGCAGAAAGCGCTGATCGATCTGGCCGCGGCACGTGGTGCCTATATCGACCAGAGCCAGTCGTTGAACCTGTTCATGGAAAATCCGAACATCGGGCAGCTGAGCTCCATGTACATGTATGCGTGGAAGGCAGGCGTGAAGACCACCTACTACCTGCGTTCGCGACCGGCGACCAAGATCGCCAAGACCACGGTGACGGCTTCGGCCGTTGCGGCACCTGCGCCCGATGCGCAGGAATCCGCAACCGCGGCGGTGTTCTGTTCGCTGGAGAATCCGGAGTACTGCGAGGCTTGCCAGTAGTGCCATGCCAGGCCTGAAGCCCTATCGCAACCGCAGCGGCCGCTCCGGCGTGAGCGCTTATGCGATCGGCGAGGGCTTCATCCTGGTGCGTTTCACTCACGACGGCACCTACGAATACACCGACGCCAAGCCCGGCCGCATGCATGTGCGCAACATGCAGCGGCTGGCCGAAGCGGGCGTCGGGCTTTCCACCTATATCAGCCGCTTCGTGCGCGACAACTACGCGCGCAAGCTCGACTAACTCCAAGGAATCACCATGGCCGACCACATTCTCGATCCCGGCTTCGAACTCACGCTGCGCCCGATGCGCTATCCCGAGTTCTATGAGATGTACCGCAACGCGATCAAGAATACCTGGACGGTGGAGGAAGTGGATTTCTCGCTCGACGTCACCGATCTGAAATCGAAGATGACCGATGCCGATCGTCACCTGATCCATCGCCTGGTCGCGTTCTTCGCCACCGGCGACACCATCGTGGCGAACAACCTGGTGCTGAACCTGTACCAGCACATCAATGCGCCGGAAGCGCGCATGTATCTGTCGCGCCAGCTGTACGAGGAAGCGCTGCACGTGCAGTTCTACCTCACTCTGCTCGATACCTACATTCCCGATCCGAACGAGCGCAACAAGGCCTTCGCGGCGATCGAGAACATTCCTTCGATCAAGCAGAAGGGTGCGTTCTGCTTCAAGTGGATCGACTCCATCCAGAACCTGCAGCGGCTGGAAACGCGCGAACAGCGCCGGCAGTTCCTGCTCAACCTGATCTGCTTCGCCGCCTGCATCGAAGGGTTGTTCTTCTTTGCGGCGTTCGCCTACGTCTACTTCCTGCGCTCACGTGGTTTGCTGCATGGCCTCGCCTCGGGCACCAACTGGGTGTTCCGCGACGAATCCGGCCATATGGCGTTCGCGTTCGAAGTGGTACGCACGGTGCGCGCACAGGAGCCGGATCTGTTCGACGAAGCCATGCGTACGCAAGTGGAAGCGATGCTGGAAGAAGCGATCGCCTGCGAAACGCAATTCGCCGAAGACGTACTTTCCGGTGGCGTGGCGGGACTCTCCGTGAAGGACATGCGCCAGTATCTGGAATACTGCGCCGATCAACGCTTGGCCCAGCTCGATCTGCCGAAGAAATATGGCGCGAAGAACCCGTTCGACTTCATGGACCTGCAGGACGTGCAGGAAGTGACCAACTTCTTCGAGCGGCGCGTGTCGGCGTATCAAGTGGGCGTGGAGGGCGAAGTGGCGTTCGACATGTCGTTCTGACGCATAATTCGCGGCATGGAATCGCCGTCTATCGTTCTTACCGATGCCCCCACCGCCGATGAGCTGGGGGCGATCCGCCGCCAGTTGGATGCGTTCAATCTCGCCGCCTGCGGCGTCAGCGACCAGCGTCCGCTGGCGTTACTGGTGCGTGATCCCGTCACTGGCGATGTGATCGGCGGCCTCCAGGGCCGCACCTCGCGCGGCATGCTGTTCATCGACGTGTTCTTTCTTCCGGACGCCATGCGCGGCCAGGGACTGGGCGGAAAATTGCTGGGGATGGCCGAAGAAGAAGGTCGCCGGCGCGGCTGCCGCAACGGCCTGCTGCATACCAACAGCTTTCAAGCGCCCGGGTTCTACCGAAAACACGGCTGGCGCGAGTTCGGCAGTTTCCCTTCCGATCCGCCCGGTACCAGCCGGATTTTTTTCTGCAAGGAACTGTAGAACGCGCGATCCACACTCTACGCGATCAGGCGCTTTTCGAAGCGCCACACCTCCAGCTCGAACGGCCCGCTGGTGGTTTCCAGTGTGATGATCTGTCGGCCGACGTTGTGCCAGCCGCTCTTTTCATAGAACCGCGCAGCACGGTCATTGCCGATGGCGCACGATAGCCATGCAGTCCGGACGCCGGCCGCTGCGAGCCGTGCTTCCGCGTCGACGATCAAGGCGGCGGCGACGCCCGTGCCGCGCGCCTGCGCCGACACGAACAGCTGATCCAGCTCATCGTGTTTCAACATGTAGAAGCCGAGTGGCATGTTGACTGGTCCGGCGGCGTAGACCTGTGACAGGCCGCGCAGCAATCGCTCCCTGAAACTTTCCAGCGTACGCAGTCGCTGCAGCGCCGCCGGCAGGATCGCAGCATGCGCGTCCTGCCAACCGTCAAACCACAACTGCGCGAGCGCATCCACTTCCGTGATGGCGGCATGCCTTACTTGCACGGTGGCGTCCCGTACGCCGCCTATCACGTCCAACTGCTGCTGTCGTCGTCGTCGAAGCCGCTGCTATCGAAATTGGCGTCATCGAAATTGTCGGAGGTGAAATCCTGATTGCCACCGTTCGGCAAACTGTTGCTGCCGCTGTCGAAAAAGTTGTTCTCGGTGACGTTCTCGATCACTTCCGGCTGACCGCCGCCGAAGCCGCCACCGAACATGCCGCCACCATGGTGACCGCCCAGCAGGCTTTCGATGCCATCGAACAGGAACATGCCGCCGGCCACGCCGGCCGCGGTGGTCGCCGCATTGGCGAAGAAGCTGGAACCACCGCCTTGCGGCGCGGCAGGCGCGCTGCTGCCGAACAAACGCTCGCGCCAACTCGGCGCAGGCGGAGCGGCCTGTTGCTGCGGCGGATACGGCGGCGGCGCGGCGCCCCATGCCGATTGCGGCTGGCCGCCCAGGAAGCTGCCTCCCTGCTGCTGTCCGGCCGCCTGCGCCTGCAATTGCGCGATCTGCGCCTTCGCCGCATCCAGCGCGTGCTGCTGCAACAGGCAGCGCTGCACCAGCAGGTACACCGCATCGGGCTGGTTGGCCAGGCGCTGGTGGATCAGCGCATCGGCCTGCGCGTCCTTGGCCACGCCGCTGACGGCGGCCAGGCGCTGAAGGAAATCGTCGAGGAGAAGTTGTTCCTGGGGAGTCATGAGGTCACCGGTTACTTTTATGACGGCAGGATGCCGGCAAGGGCAGAAGTATGCGCGGGATGTATGACCTCAAGAGTGCCGGTCGTCGTGATTGATATCCGCAATTCACGATTCCTTAGGTAAAGCAGCCTATTGACTACACATGTAGTCAGGCGTAGCGTGCCTACACCTGTAGTCACGAGCCCGACCCATGCCCAAGCCATCCATCGGAGACCAGGAGCTGGCGCTCCTGCATTACCTGGCCGAGCACGAACACGCCTCGGTAGGCGAAGTCGCCGCCGATTTCGGGGAGGCGCGCGGCCTGGCGCGCTCCACCGTGCTCACCATGATGGAGCGCCTGCGCGCCAAGTCGTACCTGAAGCGGCGCCACGTCAACGGCGTGTATCGCTACAGCACCGCCACCGGACCCAGCGAAGCCCTGAGCAATGCGGTCGGGCAGTTCGTGGAAAAGACCTTGTCCGGCTCGCTGTCGCCGTTCGTGGCGTGGATGTCGCAGAAGGGCGAAGTCAGCGACAACGAACTGGCTGAACTGGAAGCGCTGGTGAGCAAGCTGCAATCGCGGCGCAAGGAGAGCTGACATGGATGCCTTGAACGCATTGGCTGACATTGTGCTTCCCCGCCTCGCCTGGACCACCGCACAGGCGACCGTGCTGATCGGCGCGCTATGGCTGATCGTGCGCTGGCTGCCGAAACTTTCGCCCGCCGTGCGTTGCATGCTGTGGTGGCTGGTCGCTGCGCAGTTGCTGCTGGGGCTGGCGATCAGCACACCGGTGCAGTTGCATTGGTTGGCGCCGACCGCGCCGGTACCGGTCGCAACGCTCGATCATGCGGCCGCTGCAGTGCACGTAGCGGGCGGTACGCCCATGATCGCAGCGCCGAATGTGGATATCGCTTCGTCACCGCAAACAATGACGTGGTCATGGTCGCAAGCGATCGTGTTCGCGTGGTTCTCCATCGTGCTGCTGCAAGGCTTGCTCGCAGTCCGGCAATGGCTGGAAAACTACGCATTGCTGCGTCACGCGCAACCGGTTGCCGATGCGGCTTTGCAGGCGCTGTGCACGCAACAAGCGCGTGCGCTTGGCATGCGCACCGTTCCGGCGCTGCGCACGTCGCAGGCCATCGTGTCGCCGCAGGTGAGCGGCTTGTGGCGCCCGGTGGTGCTATTGCCGGAGGAGCAAACGCTGTCCGGTGATGAGCTGGCGATGGCGATGGCGCATGAGCTGGCGCATATCCGCCGCGGCGATCTCTGGCTGGGCTGGATCCCGGCGATCGCGCAGCGCCTGTTCTTCTTCCATCCGCTGGTGCGCTGGGCCATGCGCGAATACGCGGTGTACCGCGAAGCCGCCTGCGATGCGCAAGTGCTGCATCGACATGGCGCCGCCCCACAAACGTACGGTCATCTGCTGGTGCGCCTGGGCGTGGTCGATCCCATGCACGCCAGTCTCGCCGGCGCCTCCTCCACCTTCCAGAACCTGAAAAGGCGATTGATCATGCTGCAGCAAAACGAAACCACACCGCGCGTGCGCAGTTGGCTGCTGGTCGCGGCGATCGCCGTGATCGGTGTGTTGCCCTATCGCGTGACCGCGGCCAATGCAGAGCAGGCGGTCACGGCGACGAAGGCTCAAGCCGCAACCCATAGCGATGCCTACGTGCCGCCCGTTCCGCCGCCGCCTCCCCCTGCGCCAGCCGCGCCACCGCTGCCTGCGGAGCCGCCCGCCCCCATGCCGGCCACACCACCTGCCCCGCCTGCACCACCGGCCGCGCCCGAATCCGATTTCCATGCGCGACATGTGCAGATCGCCACGCGCACCGATGCGGATCATGGCTTTGCCTTGCTGGATGGCGAAACGGTGATCGTCAATGGCGACGACGTCGACCTCAACGAAGCGAAGCGCTTGCACAAACACAACGAACCGATGCTATGGCTGCGCCAGCACGGCAAGTCCTATGTGATCCGCGATAAAGATGTCATCAAGCAAGCCGAAGCCGCTTACGCGCCCGCCACACACATGGCCCAGGCACAAGGCGAGCTCGCCGGCAAACAGGGCGAACTGGCCGGGCAGCAGGCGGCATTGGCTGCGCGCCAGGGCGAGCTGGCGTCGCGCCAAGCCGAACTGGAGGGGCGCCGCGCCGCCATCGAGGCACAACACGAAGCGTTGCGCGCCGCCGGTACGGCGGCGGAAAACAGCGGAAAGGCAAGCCTGGACAAGGCGCTTAGCGACATCGACAAGGAGCAAGCCGAGATGCAGCGCCAGACCATGCAACTGGATCAGGCCGAAGCGGCGCTGTCCAAGCAGGAAGCCGAGCTTTCCAAGCGTGAGGACGCGATGTCGAGGCAGCAGGAGCTGAGCTCGCGGGAAACGGATCGGCAACTGGACAAGGTATTGAGTGAGGCGATCGCCAAAGGCTTGGCCACGCCCGTCGATCGGTAATACGGCGCAAGAAGCAGCGTAGGTTGGGGTGCAAACCCCAACATCGCCATCTCGATGCATTCGGATGTTGGCGTTTGCACCCAACCTACGCGCCGAGCTTTTGCAAAGCCGCCATCACCTGCCTCTGTGCTTGCGCCGGCGACCACGCCGCAATCTCCGCCAGCGTATGCGTCTGGCGCAAATATCGGATCACTTGCAGGCCAAGCCAATAACCGCTGCGATTGGGCAGACCTTGCTGATACGGCCTGGGTGCAGCGTTGAACCAGCGCTTGAAGATTTCTGGATGGGCGGGATCAATCGCTTTGCTGCGCGCATCGGCCAGGAAGCGCCGGGCGATGTCCGGCAATAGGCTCGCTGGAATAGCGCCAAGCGCGTCCTCCAGCAACAACTGGCCATCCGTATGCCCGGGCGAAAGCTCGCCACTCACATACGTGGCCAGGCCTTCTTCGAACAACGGCAGGGTCAACTCGGCGTCAGGCATCACGCCGTCGTTACGAATGCCTGCATGTTGCGCGTGATAGAGATGAAAGAGTTCGTGTGGCACGACGACATCGAGCTGCGCGTGCTCCATCAGCAGGGAATCGGCGGCGAACGCCAGCACCGGCTTGCCGTCGCGAAGTACGCCGCTCTTGGCATCGAAATTGGGCGCGAGCAGGATGATGATTGGCGGATGGGAATCGGCAGCAGGAAACAGCGCCTTGAAACGTATCGACTGCTTCGCAATAGCATCCTGTAGTGCTTGCACCTCGGCCGGAATACCAGCGGCCAGTGCGGGATAGCGCGCAAAACGCGCGCGCAGCCAGATCTGCCGGCGCGCCTGCCAATAGGGGTCGTGCTGTTTTTCCCACACCACCGCGTCGTAGATGCCCCGGCGCGGCGCTTCGATGTCACGGCTCCATGCCTGTTCCTGTTGCAGGAAAGGTTTTCCTTCGGCAGCGGACCAGAACTCGGCGAACGAACGCGTGATGGATGGTGCTTCCGTGCTCCAAGCAGGCACCGAAGCGGCGAGCAGCAGCACGAAACCTAATGCGCGGCAGCTGCTCGCCTTCATCCCGTTATTTCCAGGGCCAGGGCTTCAATGCATATTCCTTCGGTGGCGTGTCGCCGGCGAGGTATTGCACGAAGTAATCCCAGCGGCGGCGCGTGACGTACGGCGTGTCGACGCCGTAGCCGTGATGCATGTTCGGCAGGAACAGCATGTCGAAATCCTTGTTCGCCTTGATCAACGCATCCACCACCAGCAGCGTGCTGTACGGTGGAACGTTGTCGTCCAGCGTGCCGTGCACCAGCATCAGCTTGCCCTTAAGGTGTTTGGCGATGAGCTGGTTGGCCTGGTTGTCGTAGTTGGTGCTGCCGTCCTTGTTGGTGACCAGCAGACCTTGCCATTTTTCGGCCCAATCGTCTTCGTACAGGCGGTTATCGTGGTTGCCGCTTTCGGCCCAACCGACCTTGAAGAAATCCGGATAGCTGAACATCGCATCGGCAGTGGTATTGCCGCCGCCGGAGTGGCCCCAGATGCCCACACGCTCCAGATCGACCCACGGATAGCGCTGGCCCAGCTGCTTGATCGCGGTGACCTGGTCCGGCAGCGTGTTGTCGCCCATGTTGCCGAACCATGCGTCATGGAACGCTTTGGAACGCCACGGCGTACCCATGCCATTGATCGCCACCACCACGAAACCCAGCTCCGCCAGCGACTGGTGGTCGCCTTCGGCCGGCGCAAAACCGAAGGTGCGCACCGAACCGGTCTGCGGACCCGGATAGACGTAATCGACGATGGGATATTTCTTCGACGCATCGAAATGCGTGGGCTTGAACATCAGGCCGTACAGATCGGTCTTGCCGTCGCGCGCTTTCACCACGATCTGTTGCGGCGGTTGCCAGCCGGTGGCGAGCAGGCGTTTGATGTCGGCCTTGGCCACGGTGGTGATGACATGCCCGTCGTTGGCGTCGCGCAGCACCGTCATCGGCGGCTGCGTGGTGGTGGAGTAGCTGTCGACGAAATACTTGCCGTCATCGGACAGGCTGATCTCGTGATCGGACGGCTCCGGTGTGAGCAGCACCGGTTCGCCACCGTCCAGGCTCACCTTCCAGAATTGCTGGTAGTACGGATTGACGCCGGAAGTACGCCCCACGCCGCGGAACCACACCGTGCGCGTCTTCGTATCCACGCGCAGCACTTCGGTGACATTGCCCTGGCCGGTGGTGATCGCGCGCTTGAGCTGGCCGTTGTTCAAGTCATACAGATACAGGTTGCCCCAGTCGTTGCGCTCGCTGAACCAGATCGCTTCGTGCGTATCGGGCAGGTAGCGCCAGTTCACTTCGCCGTTGCCGCTTTCGTAATAGGTGGGAACGTCTTCATGGAAGATCGTGCGCACCTCGCCGGTTTTCGCATCGGCGATGCGGAAGGTTTCGTGCTTGTGGTCGCGCGAGGTGGAGACGAAGGCCACGGATTTACTATCCGGTGCCCATTTCACGTCGTCCCAGCCGCCGTTGCGGCCACAGCTCACGTCATCGCACAGCGAGGAACGATGCTGATCCGGCGGCATCTTCACGCGCACCACCGTGTGCGTGGGTACGTCGATGATCACGCGCTCGATCATGGTGACGTGCTCGTCGCCCGCCAACGGATACTTCCACGACTGCAGTTCCGGATGGCCAAGCTTGGTGGTGACCAGGTACATGTCGCCGGTCTTGCGCTGGTCCTGCTGGAAGGTAGCAATCTGCTTGGAATCGGGCGACCACTCCAGGATCGCCCGGTCGGTATGCTGCCAGCCCGCGTTGTCGGTGGCGTAGCCGAAGTTTTCGATGCCATCCGTGGTGAGCTGGGTTTCCTTGCCGGTGGCGACGTCGCGCACCCACAGGTTCCAGTTGCGGATAAAGGCTTCCTGCTTGCGGTCGGGCGACAGCACGCCGGGTTCCTTGCCGGTTTTCAGCAGCGTGCTCTTGTCCACGCACTCGCCGGCGTCGTGCAAATTGCACAGGTAATGCTTGTCGCCGATCGCGATGTCGTCACGTCCGTCGGTGGCGACGCGGTAATCGGTGATGCCGAGCTTGTCCGCCTTGACGTCCTTCTTGCCGGCCTTGGCCAGCGCGGCGGCGAGCTTGGCCTGGTCGAGCAGCGGCGCGGCCTTGCCGTTGGTGGCGTCCATGCGCAGGTAATGATCGCCGCTGGCGTCGTGGTCGAGATACCAGAAATGCGTGCCGTCCAGCCAATGCACCGTGTGCACCATATGGTCGACCAGCGGCGTGGTGTTGTACGCCATGTAGCGCTCGGCCTGCGCATAATCTTGCGCGATCAGCGTGCGGCCCGCGGCCATCGCGCCCGGGACGAGCCCCAAGGTCAGCAGTCCACCTACCAGCGCGCCATGCAGACGCGACATGCCGATTTTCGAACGCATGTTTGCTCCCATTGAAAACGAATGGCCGCCGCGGCGGCCGCCCCCTATCTTGTCACCACCTTTCATCGTAGTGCGCGCGGCGGCCGGCTACCCCTGCCAGAGGTCCTCCTGCTTGCGCGGCGTCCGGAATATGCCTGTTTTCCGTTAGGGCTCAATGCCATTGCTCGCCAAGGCGGGGCGGAAGTCGCAAAATCTTGGGCGACCCGACACCCGGAGCGGCCGCATGTCGCAGCACTACACCATCATCGGCAACTACATTTCCCCTTACGTGCGCAAAGTGCTGGTATGCATGGAACTGAAAGGGCTCGACTACCGGATCGATCCGATGACGCCCTTCATCGGCAATGACGATTTCTGTCGCCTGAGTCCGCTGCGCCGCATACCCGTGCTTATCGATGGCGAGCTGGTGCTCAACGATTCCTCGGTGATCTGCCAGTACCTGGAAGACAAGCATGCGCAGCCCGCGCTTTATCCGGCCGACATTGCGCAGCGCGCGAAGGCGAGATGGCTGGAGGAGTATGCCGATACGCATCTGGCGGATGTGTTGATCTGGCGGCTGTTCTATCAGGTGGCGATACGTCGCTACATTTTCCAGGAGCCCACGGACGAGGCCGTCGTACAGCGTGCACGCGAGGTGGAAATACCCGCTGCGCTCGATTACCTGGAAACGCAATTGCCGGCGGACGGTTTCATCTTCGGCGAGTTGTCCATCGCCGACATCAGTCTCGCCTGCTATTTCCGCACCGCGTCGTTCGTGCGTTACGCGGTGGATGCGGAACGTTGGCCGCGCGCGGCTGCATTCTTGCAGCGGGTGCTTGCGTTGCCCGCATTTCAGAAATTGGGGCGATTCGAGGAAAGCATTCTGCGGATTCCGTTGGCGCAGCAGCGCGAGGCGCTGGCGGCGGCAGGCGCGCCGCTTACGAAGGAGACGATGGGTACGCATGCACCGCGGCATGGCTTGCCGCGAGGGTGACTGCCGGACTAGCGGTGATTGAGCCCCTCTCCCTCCGGGAGAGGGGTTGGGGTGAGGGTACAACCAGCGCGCGATAACAAACACTTGCGCCAGACGTCAGCATCGCGCTTCGTCCGAACCCTCACCCGCCTCTCGGCACCCTCTCCCGGTGGGAGAGGGGCTCACTCAGAAAGTTATTTGCAAGTCACCACAGCAGATGATTGTTCTTTTAGCGATCATCCATAAACACCAGCGTTCGCGCCCTACAACTGCTTCTCCATCACCTCCACCAGCCAATCGACAAACACACGCAACCTCGCCGGCATCTGCCGATGCGGCGGATACAGCACCGTCACCGGCAATGACGGCGGCGGCATGGTGGGAAGGATTTCCTTGAGCTTGCCGCTCGATATCGCATCCACCGTGTGATAGCGCGGAAACTGCGCGATCCCCAAACCCGCTTCGCAGCACGCGCGGTAGGCCTCGGTACCGCTGACGGTGACGCGTCCGGGCAACATCACTTCGCGCCGCTTGCGTCCGACCATGAACTCCAAGGGCTCGGTGCGATGCGTAGTGGGCGATGCCCAGTTCACCGCGTAGTGGCCGTTCTGCAGATCGGCAAGATTGCGCGGCATGCCATGCCGACGCACGTACTCCGCGCTGGCGACCGTGACCTGTTCCAGCGTGCCGACGCGCCGACCGACCAGGCCCGAATCGGACAGCGCGCCCACGCGCAACACGCAATCGACGCCTTCGCGCAGCAGGTCGACGAAGTTGTCACCGGTGCCGATGTCCAGTTCGATCAGGGGGTAGCGCGCGAAGAACGCCGGCAACGACGGAATCAGCCACATCCGCGCGGCGGTCGAGGGCAGGTCCACGCGCAATCGTCCGCGCGGCTGCTCCCGCGCCTGGCGGAAATCCGCTTCCACCGCATCGACGTCGGCCAGCAGGCGCACGCAATGGCTGTAATACGCCTCCCCTTCGGGCGTGGCGCGCACGCGGCGCGTGGTCCGCTGCAGCAGTTGCGCGCCGAGCCGTGCCTCCAGCCGCTTGATAGTGTGGGTGACGGTGGCGCGTGGCAGGTTGAGGTCATCCGCGGCGGCGGTGAAGCTGCCCAGATCCACGATTCGCATGAACAGGCGCATGGCGTCGAGGCGGTCCACGGATTGTTGATCCCGATGAAATGGTGAAGTCCATTATTGAGCATTTATCGCAACAGCACATCGGCCGAAGATGCGTTGCTGCTCCTCCCCACCCCTCACGAGGCGACATCATGCAGACACGCACACTCGGCAAGAACGGTCCCCAGGTTTCCGCCATCGGCCTCGGCTGCATGGGCATGAGCGATTTCTATGGCGCGCGCGACGATGCGCAATCCATCGCCACCATTCATCATGCGCTGGACCGCGGTTTGAGCCTGCTGGACACGGCCGACATGTACGGCCCACATGCCAACGAAGAACTGGTCGGCAAGGCGATCAAGGGACGCCGCGAACAAGTGTTTCTGGCCACCAAGTTCGGCGTCCAGCGCGATCCGTCCGATCCGTCCAAGCGCGGCATCAACGGCCGGCCGGAGTACGTGCGCGCCGCCTGCGACGCTAGCCTGAAACGCCTGGGCGTGGATCACATCGATCTGTATTACCAGCATCGCGTGGATCCGAACGTGCCGATCGAAGAAACCGTCGGCGCGATGGCGGAACTGGTGGCGGCCGGCAAGGTGCGTTATCTGGGCTTGTCCGAGGCTTCCGCCGAGACCATCGAACGCGCCAGCAAGGTGCATGCGATCAGCGCGCTACAAAATGAGTTCTCGCTATGGACGCGCGATCCGGAAGAGAACGGCACGCTCGCGCTGTGCCGCAAACTGGGCATTGCGCTGGTGGCGTACTCGCCGCTGGGCCGCGGCTTTCTCACCGGCGCGATCACGCGGCCGGAAGATTTCGACGAAGACGATTTCCGCCGCACCAACCCACGCTTCCAGGGCGAGAACTTCGCGCGCAATCTGCAACTGGTGAAGCAGGTGGAAACGCTCGCGGCGGAGAAAGGCTGCACGCCGGCGCAACTCGCCTTGGCCTGGCTGCTGGCGCAAGGGCAGGACATCGTGCCGATTCCGGGCACGCGCCAGAGCGCACGCCTGGATGAAAACATCGGCGCGCTCGAGGTCAGGCTCAGCGAAGACGAACTGACCTCGATCGACCGCATCTTTCCGCCGGAAGCCGTCGCCGGCGCACGCTATGCGCCAGCCGGCATGGCGACGATCGGACGCTAGCCGCCATGGACACGATCCAGCGCATCCAGCCGGAAAACGTGTTCGCCTTTCCGGGCATCCATGCGGGTGTCCGGGTCGGCCAGTTGTTGTTCGTATCGGGTCAGGTACCGCTGGGCCCGACCGGTGAGCTGGTCGGCGTGGGCGATTTCCGCGCGCAGGCCGAGCAGGTGTTCATCAACCTGGGCGAAGTGCTCGCCGCCGGCGGTAGCGGGTTCGACCGGGTGGTGAAGCTCACCGCGTTTTTCGTGGATATCGCGCGCGATCTGCCGGCGTATCGGGAGGTGCGCAATCAGTTCATCGATGCGGAACATGCTTGCGCGAGTTCGGCGGTGCAGGTGAGCAAGTTGTTTCATCCGTCGGTGTGGTTGGAGGTGGAGGCTGTTGCGGTTTGTGGTGAGTGAAAGCGCGCGGCATCTACATCTCTTCTCCTCACCGTCATTCCGGCGAACGCCGGAATCCAGTTCAAACACGCCGTGCGAAGCACTCAAAACCGGTTTTGTGTCCTTCGGACGCATATTTAGACTGGATTCCGGCGTTCGCCGGAATGACGGTGAGGCTTGGAAAGGGAGCTGTCTCCAGGCATTACAATGCCCCCATGACCACCCCCGAACACTCCCCCCTCGGCAAGCACACCGTCTACGCAGATCGCTACGACCCCTCCCTGCTGTTCCCGATCCCCCGCCAGCTCAAGCGCGACGAGATCGGCGTACACGAGCCGCTGCCGTTCCAGGGCGTGGATATCTGGAACGCCTATGAATTGTCGTGGCTGGACATGCACGGCAAGCCGATGGTTGGCGTGGCGGAATTCCATGTGCCGGCGCATTCGCCGAACATCATCGAATCCAAGTCCTTCAAGCTGTATCTCAACGGTTTCGCGCAGGAGCCGCTGGCCAACGTGGCGGCGTTGAGCGCGTTGCTGCAGCAGGATCTGACACGCGCAGCTGGCGCGGTGGTGACGGTAACGATCCGCTCGCCACGTGCCGCGCAGCATGTGTTCGCGGATCTGGCCGGCGAGTCGATCGATGGTTTGCCGGTGACGATCGATCACTACGGGCCGCCGCGAGCGGAGTATCTGAAAGCCGATGCAAGCGCGGAAGTGGTAGAGGAAACGCTGGTCTCCGACCTGTTGCGCTCCAACTGCCCGGTCACCGGCCAGCCCGACTGGGGCAGCGTGCAGATCGTTTATCGCGGTGCGCCGATCGATCGCGAAGGACTGTTGCGCTATCTCGTATCGTTCCGCACGCACAACGAATTCCACGAGCAATGCGTGGAGCGCATCTTCGTCGACGTGATGAAGCATTGCGCGCCGGAACGGCTGAGTGTGTACGCGCGTTACACGCGTCGCGGTGGGTTGGACATCAATCCGTTTCGCAGTACGGAGCAAGCCGTGCCGGGCAACTTGCGTGGTGCCCGCCAATAGCGCCGTAGTGTCGTAGGTTGGGTTAGCGCAGCGTAACCCAACGATATCGCTTCGAAGACGTTGGGTTACGCTGCGCTAACCCAACCTACGATCCATCGCCAGATGGGGCAGGACGTTGCCCGCCCCATCCGAATAGCAACCTCAGAACGTATACCGCACCGTCAACATCGCCGACCAACGCGACACCACACGGCTGGGATCGTAGAAACCACCGTCATACGTCTGCAGCGGCTGCGCCTGGTAGTTGCCGCTCTTGTCGGTCGGCAGGCTGTAGACGTACTGGCCCTTGGCATTCACGCCGGCGTAGTTGACCAGAGTGCGCGTCGGATAGATGCCGGTGGTGCGTTGCTGGCCCCAATCCGAGTTCAGCAGATTGAGCACGTTGTAGATATCCAGGCGGATCTCACCCTTGTTGCCGGGGAAGATGCCGGGAATCTCCTGCGCGAAGCTCATGTCCAGCTGGTTGAACCACGCCGTGCGGGTGGCGTTGCGGCCGGCGATCTCGCCGCGGTGATGGCTCAGGTAATCATCCGAACTGATGAAGTTCTGGAACTGCTGGATCGTCTGCGCGCTGGTGCCCGGCGCAAACGCCACCTTCGGATCGTTCACCGCCGGGATGTACACCGGTTCGAAACCGGCGATCGCCAGGCCCGGTGCATTGGTACCGTTGGCGTCGTTGCCGAATACCCAGGTATAGACGTTGCCGTCGCGGCCGGAATAGAACAGCGATACCTTGCTCTTGTAGTCGCCGAAGAACGCGTGCTGCCAATCCAGCGCGAGCTTCACGCTCTTGCCGGTCTGGTAATTCGACGGCGCACTGTCCGTCGCGTTCGGATTGACGCGCGCGATGCGTGAGTAACCGTTGATGGCGATGGTATCGGTACCCGGATCGACATCCCTGGCGCGGTTGTAGCTGAAGGACAAGGTGCCCGAGAGATCGGCGTTGAACGGTTTGCTCAACGCCAAGGTGATCGAATCGGACGATCCCTTGTTGGTATTGGTGAGCAAGGTCGATGCCGGACTGAACGCACGATTCTGGTTGGCCAGCGCATCGGCCGGCTTGCCCGCTTCACCCGGCGTGCGCCAGTACTGCAGACGGCCGTCCGGCAGCGTGCCGGTGGGCGCGCCGATATTCAGCACCTGATACAGGATGCCGTTCTTCACCTGGATATGTTCGTATTCCGCGCTGGCCATCAGGCCCCACCACGGCAGCTCGCGATCCAGCGCCAGGCTGAACTTCCACGCGCTGGGCATCTTGAAGTTCGGATCGACCACGTCGATGGAACCCGCGCCGCCACCGGCCGGAATGTTCTGCCCATGCGGATCCGGACTGAACGGCGCCGCTGCCGGGTTGAACGACTGGTACTGCAACAGCGTCACGCCGTTGTTCTGGTACGGATTGGTCAGCCACACCACTGGCGGCGTGGTCTGGAACAGGCCGATGCCGCCACGCAATTGCGTGCGCAGCTCGCTGTTGAACAGGTAATTGAAGGATAGGCGCGGCTCGATCAGGGTGCTGCGACTGCTGATGGTGCTGTTGTTGGCGTAGCCGAAGGTCTGGCTGAAACCGGCGTTGTAGGCCGGTGTGCCGGTGGCATGCGGAATATCCGCGCGCAGGCCGTATTGCACCGACAACTGGTCGTTGACCTGCCAGGTGTCCTGCACGAACGGGCTGAACTGGCCATACGTCCAGCGTCCGGCGATATCGTTCAAGGCATAGCCCGGCGCCGGATGGAACAAGGTGTACTGCGCGTAGTTGCCCGCGGCGAAATTGTTGAGGCCCCAGAACGTGTACTGGCCGAACTGCGTGCGGCCGAACAGGTTGTAGATCTTCTCGCGGCGGTAATCGAAACCGGCCTTGAAGCTGTGGTCACCCATCACATAGGTGCCGGCCCAGTACAGCAGCAGAGTCTTGGTGTTGACGTAGTTGTAGTGACGGAACTGTTCTTCGCCCAGGTTCACCACCGGACCGCGGCCGTTGCTGGACAGGTTGACCGCCACCGCCGGCTGCTGCACCGGCGCCGTGGTGGCCTGCGTGAAGTCCTGCCAGGCGACCTTCGTTTCGGTGGAGAAGTTGTCGGTCCAGTCGTCGAACAGATGCAGCGCGTAGTTGTCGGTGCTGATCGCCTTGGTATAGGTGTAGCTGCTCAGGCCCACGCTGCTGGGACCGTTGCCGCCGACGGCCGGCTGGCTTTCGCGCGTGCGCTGGTAGACGAAGCTGGCGCGATGGTTGTTGCTGATGTTCCAGTCGATTTTGCCCAGGTAACGCTTGTCGTCATACGTCAAACCGGAGGTGCCGCCGAACACGCCGGGCTTCAGCCCTAAGCGGTTGGCGATATCGATCACCTTCTGCAGATCGCCGGGAGAAATCTTGTTGCTGGTGGACGCGCCATTGCCCAGGCTGGAATCAAGACCATTGGCCGAATCGGCGCCGATGCCATTGGTGCGTTCGTGCTCGGCCGAGACGAAGAAGAACAGCTTGTCCTTCACGATCGGACCACCGACGTTGAGGCCACCGGTCCAGTCGTTGCTGTAGCCGTGATAGTGATAACCCGGATTGCTGCTCGGCAGCCAGCCCGCATCGCCCACCAGATGGTTGGCGTTGCGATAGGAGTAATACACCGCGCCATGGAACTGGTTGGTGCCGGACTTGGTCACCGCGTTCACGTCCGCGCCCACCGTATCGGAGGCGACGTCGAAGTTGGCGGTGGCGATGTTGTATTCGGCGATCGCCTCGGGCGAGATCGGCGACTTCAGGTACGGCAGGCCGTTGGCGTTGAGGCCGAAGGGATCGCCCTGCGGCACGCCGTCCACCGACAGCAGGTTGTAGCGGTTGTTCATGCCCGCGGCGGAGAACGAACCCACGCCCTGGTCCATCACCTGGATGCGCGGATCCAGGCGCACGATGTCGTCGATCGAACGATTGCCCAGCGGCTTGGCCTGCAGTTCGGCCTGCGACAGGTTGGTCGCCAGACCCTTGTTCTCGCTGCTGAAGATCTGCGCCATGGACGACGCCTTCACTGTCACGCCGGCCAGCGTGGTGGCGTTCTTGGCCTGCTCGGCGCCCATCACCAGGTTGATCGACGAGGCCTGACCCAGTTGCAGATACACATCGTGCGCTTCGGCGGTCGTGGCGCCCGCCTTGCTGGCGGTGATCTCGAACGGTCCACCCACGCGCAAGCCCTGCGCGGTGTAGCGACCATCCGCATCGGTGGTGACGTCCTTACGCGTGCCCGAAGGCTCGTGCACGATGGTCACTGTGGCGCCGGCTACCGGATGGCCGGCGCCATCCACCACGCGACCGGTCATGCCGGAGGTGGTGATGTTTTGCGCCAGAACGGGTGTGCTCAGCAAAAGGCAGGCAATGGCCAGCGAAAGCCGCGTGGGTCGAGCCGTCGTCATGTATGTAAATCCCCAGTAGTTGTTGTGAGCCACGAAAGCGCCTCTCCCGATAAAAGGCGTCAAAGGCGAAGCACTTGCTGGTGGTCCCTGCACCCGCGGCCGGTTGTCCTGTGCGGCCCGTCCGGGTCCGCAAGATATTGCCGCAAGAAAATGACAAAGTCGTTAGGCCTGTCTGGAGAACTACCCTGGGAAAGGCCTACTGCGCGGCTCCCCTTATGGCCGAGTCACCCGTTTCTAAAGTGACCAGAACGTGAGTCCATTCTTTTTCGAATATTTCGATTGTTGCGTCTATTTCGAATAACTATCAAAATGGACCTGCCTAAATAGAGGCCTCTAAACAGGAGGCCACAAATTTTGGCTGGCCTCCCAATAGCTCTTCATAGCGAGTTCTGACATGACCGCCTTACGCAAACGCCCAACCGTGGATACGGCATCGATACCCTCCGTTCGCGAGGTCGAGTTAGCGCGCACCAGCAGTCGCCTGCTGGCCGCCTGCCTGGGGGACGGCGAGACGGCGCGACTGCGCGTCCATAACGGCGACGAGGAACCGATCGAGGTACCCATCAGCGCATTGCGCATGCTGGTCGACATCCTGGCCAATATGGCCGAAGGTCGGGGAGTGACGATCATGCCCAAGGATGCCGAACTGACTACGCAAATGGCGGCGGACGTCCTCAACGTTTCCCGGCCCTACCTGGTATCGCTGATCGAGCAGGGTCAGATTGCATGCCACAAGACCGGCACGCACCGCCGGCTCAAGGTCAGCGACGTGTTGAAGTACAAGCAGCAGCGGGATGCTAAAAGCCGTGCTGCCCTGGAGGAATTGGCCGCACAGGCGCAAGAGCTGGACATGGGCTATTGAATGGCCTTCGTCGCGCTTTACGACGCATGTGTTCTGTATCCCGCGCCACTGCGTGATCTGCTGATGCATCTGGCTGGAACGGGGTTGTTCCGGGCTCGATGGACCGAGCGCATACACGACGAATGGACGCGGAACGTGCTGAAAAACCGCCCCGATCTGAAGCCTGAACAACTGCGGCGCACCTGCGAGCTGATGAACCAGGCTGTCCCGGACTGCCTCATCACCGGCTGTGAAGACCTGGAAGCTTCACTGCAGTTGCCGGACGAGGATGATCGGCATGTCTTTGCGGCTGCGATTTGCGGGCGCGCCGATGCCATCGTGACCTATAACGTGAGGGACTTCCCGGATCACGTCTTGAAGCCGAAGGGCATCGATGCGCAGCACCCCGACGACTTCATCTGGCACCTAATCGACCTGCACGCCGGCGCGGTCGTAGCCGCGGTTCGAGCGCAACGCGAAACACTCACGAAACCACCACGCTCGGCGCGCGAACTGCTGGACACCTTTTTGCAGCAACAACTGACGGCGAGCGTGGCGGCCTTGGAGCCGTACATTGACGCCCTGTAGCCCCGGGCGGCTCAGCACATGTCGCCGCCGCGGGCGAGGATATCAACCCACTTCGCACTACCAACAAGCGCAAGCCGGATAAAGCTCGCCGAGCGCGTCAATACGGCTAAACTCTGCGCCCCGGTCATCAGCACTTCAGATCGCAGGCGATAGCCTTGACGGCCACCCGATACCGCCGGTCTACCGGTAACGTTCCCCAGTCATTTTCGGAATCCCGCCCATGAAACTTTCCGCACGTTCCGCCGCCTTTTATTGCGTGACATTGGCTGGCCTGCTGGCGCTCAGCGCCTGTGGCAAGAACGAGCAGCAGCCCGCGAACCAGCCGGCTGCCCCCAGCACCGCACCGGCGCCGGCCAGCACCGCGGCGCAGCCGTCGCCGAGCGCCACCGCCGCCGCGCCGGCGCATCCGGGCACCGCCGCAGCGCCCGCGGCCGCCCCGGCGCCGGCCACCACCACCGCTGCCGCGCCCGCCGCACCGGCTGCCGCCGAAGGCTTCCAGGTGAGCACCGTCACGCTGGGTGACGCCGTCACCGGCGACCACAAGGTGAAGAAGGAAGTGACCACCTTCTCGCCGAGCCAGAAGACCATCTACGTAAGCGTGGACACCACCGGCAGCACGCCGGGCGCCACGCTCAATGCGAAGTGGAGCTACCTCGAAGGCAACGGCCAGGTGGTGACCAGCACCAGCCAGTCGATCATCGCCGACGGCCCGGCCACCACCACCTTCCGCGTGCAGAATCCCAACCTGTGGCCGGAAGGCAAGTACAAGGTGGACATCTCGCTCGACGGCAAGCCGGCCGCCAGCAAGAATTTCGAAGTGAAGAAGAGCTGAGCCCTACTGGCTTGATACATATCGGGGCGCTCCGCATCGGAGCGCCCTTTGTTTTGGAAGGACTCGTCGGCAACCACATGCCGTGAGTTGTAACGCGATGACGCAGGCTCACAAGATCACCTGTCATGCCAGCTATGGCACCATTCGCGGCCTGGGGATTTGAGAGGCAGTCGCAGCGTGGAGCAACAAGGCGGGGCCGAAGTCCTTAGCCAAGAAGACGCCCTGGCCCGAACGGGCCCGGTCTGGCTGCGTCGATTCGCCGGTCCGGCACTGTCGGTGCTGATGCTGTGCCTGGCGTTGTGGGCGCTGTACCGCCTGGCCGGCGAGGTGAGCTATCACCAAGTCGGCGAATACATGCATCGGCTGCGGCGCGGGCGCATCGGCCAGGCGATCGTGCTGACCGCGCTCGGCTACGCGGTAATGCCGCTGTATGACCTGTTCGCGCTGAGCGCGATCGGCCGCACGCTGCCCAAGTCGCGGGTGGCGCTGATCTCCTTCATCAGCTACGCCTTCAGCAACACGCTGGGCATGGCCATGCTGGTGTCCGGTTCGATCCGTTACCGCTTCTACATCCAGGCCGGCCTGTCCACGCTCGACGTGGCCAAGGTAGTGCTGTATTGCACGCTGAGCTTCTGGCTGGGCCTGTTCGCCATCACCGGCGTGACCCTGCTGCTGGTGCCGATTCCGCTGGGCCTGCCGCTTTCGCATATGCGGCTGCTGCTGGGCGTGACGCTCACTTTGATTCCCTTGTTGTGGCTGGCCGGTGGCGCGCTGATCCGTCGTCCGTTCAAGCTGTGGCGCTGGAAGGTAAGCCTGCCGCCGCTGTCGGTGGGGCTGCGTCAGGTGTTCGTCGGCGCGCTCGACTGGGGCCTGGCCGGCGCGGTGTTGTATGCACTGATGCCCGATTCGCTGCAGCTGCATTTCGGTTCGTTTTTGGCGATCTTCGCGCTGGCGCAGATCGCCGGCCTGATCAGCCACGTGCCCGGCGGCCTGGGCGTATTCGAAGCGGTGATGCTGGCCGGCTTCGGCGCCACCGGCAATCAAGCGCTGTCCGCACCGATTCTCGGCGCGCTCGCAGCCTATCGCGGCGTGTATTACCTGCTGCCGCTATGCGCGGCCACTGTCGCGGTGGTGATTCGCGAAGCGCGCGGACTGCGCCAGGCCGCGCTGCTTTCGCCATGGTTCAACGGCATCCTGCCGCCGTTCTTCGCCGGCCTCACGCTGGTATCCGGCGCGGTGCTGCTGTTCTCCGGCGCGACCGCCGTGCTGCCGGGCCGCCTGGAACTGTTGAGCGATCTGTTGCCGCTACCGGTGATGGAAATCTCGCATTTCCTCAACAGCGTGATCGGCATGTCGCTGCTGATTCTCGCGCGCGGCCTGCAGCGCCGCCTGGATGCAGCGTACTGGCTGACATTGGTTTTGCTGCTCGCCGGTGCGGTGGCTTCGCTGCTCAAGGGCATCGATTACGAAGAAGCCGCCTTGCTGATCCTGCTCGCGGTGGCGCTGGCGCCTGCGCATCGCTTGTTCTACCGACGCGCGTCGATGTTCGACATCACCTTCTCGTTCGGCTGGTTGCTGGCCTGCGCGACGGTGCTGGGCTGCACGGTGTGGCTGGTGCTTTTCAGCTATCAGCACGTGGAATACCGCAACGACCTGTGGTGGCAATTCAGTTTCTATCACGGCAATGCGCCGCGCGCGTTGCGTGCACTGGTCGGCGCGACCGGCGTGGCGTTTCTGTTCGCGCTCACCAGCCTGATCCGCTCGGCGCGCCAGCGCCCCACTCTGCCCGGTGAAGCGGACCTGGCGCGCGCACTGCCCTTGATCAAACAGTTCCATTCCGCGCAGGCGCATCTGGCGTTGATGGGCGACAAGAGCCTGCTGTTCGATCCGGACGGCAAGGCCTTCATCATGTACGGCATCGAAGGGCGCAGTTGGGTGGCGATGGGCGATCCGGTCGGCAACGACGATCGCGCGCGGCAGGAACTGGTGTGGACCTTCCGCGAGCGTTGCGAACGTGCCGGCGGCTGGCCGGTGTTCTACCAGGTCAATCCCGGCGATCTGGACCTGTATCTGGAAGTGGGCATGAGCCTGCTCAAGATCGGTGAAGAAGCGCGCGTGCGACTGGAGCAGTTCAACCTCGACGGCAAATCGAAGAAGGTGCTGCGCAATACGGTGAACAAGCTGGTGCGCGAAGGCCTTCGACTGGAAATCGTGCCGATCGAACAGGTACCTGCCCTGCTGCCGCAATTGAAGCCAATTTCCGATGCATGGCTGCGCGAAAAGCGCGTACGCGAAAAAGGCTTTTCGCTCGGCGCTTTCGATGAAACCTACCTTGCACGCACGCCGATGGCGGTGGTGTGGCAGCAGGACCAACCCGTCGCCTTCGCCAACCTGTTTCTCACCGACAGCATGGAAGAAGCCTCGGTCGACCTGATGCGTTATGTACCTGACGCACCACCCGGACTGATGGACTACCTGTTCGTGGAACTGATGCAGTGGTCCAAGGCGCACGGCTATCGCTGGTTCAACCTCGGCATGGCGCCGCTGTCGGGTTTGCAGAGCCGCCGCCAGGCGCCGCTGTGGAATCGCTTCGGCGCGCTCATCTTTGGTCGTGGCGAGCGCTTCTATAATTTCCAAGGTCTGCACCGCTATAAAGACAAGTTCGATCCGGAATGGGAGCCGCGCTACCTGGCCGCTCCTGGCGGTATCGCGTTGCCGGTGGTGCTCACCAATGTCGCCAGCCTGATCTCGGGTGGCTTAAGCGGAGTCGTGCGTCGATGAAATGGCGTCTTGTTGCAGTGCTTGTGGTGCTCGCTGTCATCGCCGTGCTGGTGATCTTCAAACCCTTTCCCCATCCCACGCTGGAACACGCCACCGTCAAGCTGATGCCGACCGCGGCGGCGCCGGCCGGGCACGACGATGTGCTGGCGGTGTTCTATTCCGGCGATGGCGGCTGGCGCGACCTGGACCAGCAACTCGGGAAGCGTTTGCAGGCACATGGCGTGCCGGTGCTCGGCATCAGCTGCCTGGATTATTTCTGGCGCCTGCGCAGCGCCGACGAATCGGCGCGCGATCTGGATGCGCTGCTGACCCAGTACACCGCGCAATGGCACAAGCAGAAGGTGTGGCTGATCGGCTTCTCCTTCGGCGCGGACATCCTGCCCACCGTGGTCAACAAGCTCAGCCCGGCCAATCGCGCACGCATCACGCAGATGGTGCTGCTGTCGCCGAGCACGGACGTGAGCTTCGAGGTGGAAATGGAGGACTACATCATGGTGCGCGAGAACTGGCTGAAGACGCACCTGCAGAAGGTCAAGCAATGGTTCAACCCGGTGCCGCACTATCCCGCCCTGCCGCCGCTGCAGGCATTGCAAGGGCAGCCGCCGGTGGTGTGCTACTACGGGCGCGACGATAGCGACGATACGGTGTGCAACGATCCGCATTTGCCGAAGTGGGTGAACGTGCATGTGATGCCGGGCGATCATCACTTCGACTACAACTACGATGGGCTTGCGGTGCGCATGATTGCGGAGTTGCCGAGTGATGCGCCGGCGCATTGATGCTGGTCGATGAGAACCCAACTTCGCACATCTTGCGGAAAATAGCTAAAACGTTCGTCATCCCAGCGAAAGCTGGGATCCAGCGACTTGCCTAGCGTGAAAGACACTGGATTCCAGCTTTCGCTGGAATGACGACCGGGCTCTTTCATGCCAATCCGCTCAGCGTGAACCCGTGGCTTATGCTGAGTCAAAAGCAGCGGCAGCTGACCTTGGACGACGCATTCATCACCAACATCGCCCACCCCTGCACACGCCACGCACACCCTTTGCGCAAGCCCTTCACCTGACTGAATCCCTCAAGCTTTCACGTACACCGCGCGTACGTGCCGTTCACGAGCGCACTGATCGAATCACCCTGCCGAACGCATCACCGCGCCAGGCCATTTCGATTTGCATGGAGGTTGTCATGCTCTACTGGGCCGCCGTATTTTTTGTCATCGCCATCATCGCCGCCGTGTTCGGTTTCGGCGGCATCGCCGCCGGTGCGGCAGGTATCGCCAAGATACTGTTCGTGGTGTTCGTCATACTGTTCGTGTTGTCGCTGATCTTTGGCGGCATACGCAGGGGACCGCGTCCGTAAGAACGCAGCCCGTCGCCACACCTCAAACCTGCCGCAGCACCGGCCGGTGCTGCGGCATTTTTCAATCTGTAGAAACGCTTTGAAACAAAGCCGTCCGCTGTGGATAGCATGCGCCAACCGGCTTCAGCCATGACTCCTCAGCGACCACCGCCGTGCATGGCCCCAGCGTGCAAAGGCGAATGACGCGTCCGGTTGCTTCGCGCCTCAGCGCATCCAGCACCGTGCGCAGGATGCCGCCAGTAAACGGCGTATACAGATAGAACACCGTGCCGCAGGACATATCCGCCTCGCGCACGTCCTGCGCCAAGAACTGCGCGTTGCGTATCTGCAACTCCTGCCCGCATTGGCGGGCGCTTGCGACGTAGCTCGCTTGCAACTCGATGCCGATGCAGCGCGCATCGGTGCAGATGGCGGTGAGCAACGTTACGTGCCCAAGGCCCGCACCCAGATCCATCACCACGTCCCCCTGCGTCGGCGAGGACTGTTCGATGAAATCGAAGATATGCCTGGCCGGTGTGGGCTGATAGAACACCATCTCGGGCCCAAGCTCGATCGCATCCGGCGGCTCGTTCAAATCCAGCACACCGCTGATGAGCGTATCGAGCGGACCGTAGCTGTCGCCGCTATCGCTACCGCGCAGTGAAGCCACCCATGTACGCAATGATTCGGCGCCTTGGCCGCGCAGGATATCCTCGCGTAGCGTTTGGAAGAGCTGCTGGTTGATCGCCTCCAGCTCGGCCACCAAGGCTTCACCGCGGGAAGGCGACGGCAACAGGCCATGCACAAGCGCGCTTTCGAGTTGATCCAATACCTCGATGCGTCGCCCCAGTTGCTGCGGATCGCGCAAGGATCGATCCTGTAGCCATGCGTCGAGTCGCGCGTTCCAGCCTTGGGTCATGATGTCTCAACGTTCTTTCGCAACAAGGAAAAAAGCATGGGCCAACCGTTCACCGTCCGAAGCATACGCAAGACGGATTTCGATTCCTGGCTGCCATTATGGGACGGTTACAACGCCTTCTACGGAAGAACCGGCGCCACCGCCTTGCCGATGGAGATCACACAGGCGACATGGCAGCGCTTCTTCGACGCCTACGAACCCGTGCACGCGCTGGTGGCCGAACGCGATGGCGAACTGCTTGGCCTGGTGCACTATCTGTTTCATCGCAGCACCATCCAACTGGCACCGAGCTGCTATCTGCAGGATCTTTTCACGGCACCGCCCGCTCGCGGCATGGGTGTGGGCCGCGCATTGATCGAGGCGGTTTATCGCATTGCCGCGGAAGCCGGCTGCCCACGCGTGTACTGGCAGACGCACGAAACCAACACCACCGCGATGCGGCTTTACGACACGCTGGCGGAGAAATCCGGCTTTGTCGTGTACCGCCATCTATTTCCCTGAGATCGACGGCAAGCGCCGCAGCCATTCGGCAAGCTGCGCCAGCACCTGGTGTCGGCCGGTCTCGGTTTCGTTGAAAAGTTCGTGGAACAAGGTGTCGAAGAAGCGGCTGGTGAGCTGATGGGTGGCCCATGCGCCGTTGGCGAAGTCGCGGCTGCCGGATGGATCCACCAGGCGATCGCTGCCGGCCGCCAGCAACAAACTGGGCACGCGCAGGCGCCATGCGTCGGTGATGCTGGATGCGCCGCGCGAAAAATGAAATCGGCCAGGCGCGGCGTGATCCAGCCCGTGCGCAAGGGATCGGTGCGGTATTCCTCCACCACTTTCGTATCGTGCGACAGCGCTTCCACCGGCAGGCCGTTGCGCAATGGCAGGTTCGGCAATACGCGCGCCAGCACGGCCGCCAGGCGGCGCAGCCAGAGCGGTTCGAACGAGCGCAGGGCCGGGGAGGAAAGCACCAGTCCCGAGGGTTCGACACGTCCATCCAGCACCGCGCGCAGCGCGACCAGCCCGCCCATGCTGTGTCCGAGCAGCAGCGGGTGCCTGCCGGAATGGATGGCGTAGTTCTCGTAGACGGCGGTGAGGTCCCTCAGCAGGTCGTCGCTGTGCCGCAAGGCGCCGCGCCGGCCCGGCGTGCGGCCGTGTCCGCGCTGGTCGTAACTGCGAACGGCGTAGCCGTGGCTGACGAACCATTTGGCCAGCGCGTCGTAGCGCCCGCTGTGTTCGCCCAGCCCGTGGACGATCAACACCGCGCTGTGCGTGGCGCGGCCGGACCAGTCGCGCAAGAACAGTTGCTGGCCGTCCGCCATGGTCAGCCATGTCGTACCGCCGCCGGTCATGGCGTCTCCCGCCATCGACACGGACATTGCCTGTCGCTCCATAACCGCTCCCCCTGTTGGCCTGCGTACCTTACGCCTTGCGTGGCTGGCGTGAGAACTCCCCGCCGCATCGACGCGCGCGTCATGGAGCCCACTGCGCCGTACGCGGGTCGGCCGCCCACGCGCGCCACGCCGGCACATTCAAGCCGACGATGGCCAGCCATAGCGCGAGCGATGCTTCGCCCGGCAAGCAGGGAAACAGCAGATACGGCAACAGCGAGGCCTGCAGCGACGGTGCGATGAAACTGATCAGGCCATCGGCGAAATAGCAGAACCCGGAAACACCCAACAGCAACCCGATCAGGCGCGGCAGGAAACCGGAGCGGAAAATCAGGTAGCCGGCCAGCATTTCATCGAGACCGTAAAACACGAACGAGATCAGCAATCCGGTGTCCTGCAACTGCACCGACAGATACGAAAGCGCCTGCAACTGCTGCGGACTGAACGCGGCCATCGCCCCGCTTTCGGCGGCGAGCTTGAGCGGCACGTAGGCATTGACCATGTCGAGCGCTTCGATGGCCGTGCCGACCAAGCCGCACGCCATCGCCATGAGCGCGACCACGCCATTGACGCGCCGGAACAGAATGAAGCTGATCACCTCATCAGGCACATTGCACAACACCAGGATGATGTGCGCGGTAAAGCCCATGCGGAACAGCGTTTCATGCGCAGCGATGTTGTGCACCGTCGCCGCGGCATCGCCCGGCACGATCAACATGCTGCGCACGTAGCCAATATCGAATCCGCCGGCCACGATCCCGATCAGGGAAACGATGCCGACGATTCTGGCCAGCACGAGCGGGGAAAACCGCTCCAGATCGGAATTCGACATGGCGCTCCTGGCGAAAAGCCTTCCTGCCCTCCACCATGCACCCGTCGGCCGGGATTTTCCTTGTGCCGGAAGTACTCCCGCTCAGTGCCGCGAATCAGCCTTGGGCACATGCAGCGCCAGGCCCTGGCCGAGTTCGTACCGGTCCACGCCGACGGCCACGGGTTCGGCGCGCTCATGCACGCTGACGCGCCGGTCTTTCGTGGCCACCCACAGATCGGCGTTGAGGCGATAGATCAGTTCCGCCTGGGTGCGCGCCGCCCGATAGGCGCCAAGGCGCTTCTCCAGGTTGAACACGCGATCGATCACCACGCATTTGTCATGCTCGCTGTAATGATGCTGCAGCAGCGTCTGCACCCGGGTGGCGATGGCGTCCGGCGCCGCTATGTTGGTCGCGGCGCCGGACGCAAGCCGGCAGGCGCCAAGCATGCACATGATCACGGCGAGGCGCGTGCCGGCGGTCACCTTACGCCCCTCCCTTGGTGTTGGCTTCGCGCAGTTTTTCCGCGCATTCCTCGCAGCACACTTCCACCACGCGGCCACCGATGGTGACCTTGATGGCGTTCTCGTCCAGTGCGTAATCGCACGCGGCGCAGGTCTTCTCGCTCATGGGATGTCTCCTTTGGGTAACCCGTCATCGGGCACGTCCAGGAGACCATTTGCAGCCGAGGTGCGCTGTCGAATTCTTTAGGTGTTTGCTTGCGAGGAGCGACGAAACTCGGCCGGCGAACGTCCGTAGGCCTGGCGGAAAGCGCTGGTGAAATGGCTGTGGCTGGAAAAGCCGAGCTCGGCCGCCAGGGCCGACAGATCGTCGTACTGCGCGATGGCGTCGAGCGCGCGCGCCAGGCGCAGTTGCAACTGGTAGCGGTACAACGGCATGCCCTCGACCTGCCGGAACACCTGGGTGAGATATACCGGCGAGCTGCCGATTTCCTTGCCGATCTCGGCCAGTGTCCAGCGTCGCGACAGATCGCTGGACAGCAGCACCTTCACGCGATCGGCCAGCCGCTGGCGCGCATGCGTGGAGGCCGGCTGCCTGGACGTGCGCGGCCCCAGGCTGCGGCACACCAGGGTAAGCACCAGCGCCTCGGCTTCCAGCGGCTCGATGCTGCCGTTGTCCAGGCTATGGCGCAGCAACGCCACCAGCGCTTGCGCACGGGCGTCGATGCAATGGGATTGCGCGCGAAAAGCCACGTCGCCCTGCCCTTGCAACAAGGTCTTCGGCGCCAGTTCGGCGAGGAGGCCCTGGTCCAGATCCAATGACAGGCAGGAGTCGCCGCCATCCACCGGGTGACTGACCTGGTAACCCTCCTGCGCGTTGAAGAACAGCACGTGGTTGGCGTCCGCCACGGCCTGGTCCGTGCCCAGATGCCGCATGTAGAGGCCACGATAGGGAAACACCAACTGCGTGCTCGAGGCGCATTCTTCCGCACTGCGATGACGGCAGGTGCCGCTGCAGTGGACGGTTCGCAGCGTCAACGATTCGGTCGACAGCAACAGCTTGGACGTAAGCGTGGACATCGCGCGCGCCAGTGACGCCTTGATCGGATGACGGTAAGGGCGCCAGCTTAGCAGCCTCGCGGGGCGGCTCGCGCCAGGCGAGCGATGGCTAAAGATTCTGACAGCGCGGCATGGCCGCCCAATGGTCTGCTTCACACACCCGGCGTCGGGTGAAAACACAGGCCAGGATCATGAACCGCGAACAGAACATGCGTGCCGAGCTTTTCCATCAACTGCATGCCGGCCCGGCGCCGTTGATGCTGCCCAATGCCTGGGATGCCGCCAGCGCCCGGGTGATCGAAAACGCAGGCGCCAAGGCGATCGCCACTACCAGCGCCGGCATGGCGTGGGCGCTGGGCTATCCCGATGGCGAGCAATTGCCGGTGCAGGAGCTGCTGGCAGCCTGCCGGCGCATTTGCCAGGTGACCACGCTGCCGGTCAGCGTCGATATCGAGCGCGGCTATGGCCGCGATGCGCAAGATACTGGCGGCCTGGTCGGCGCGCTGATCCAGCTCGGCGTGGTGGGCATCAATATCGAAGACGGCACCGAACCTGGAACGCAAACGCTGATACATCCGAGCGTGCTATGCGAGCGCATTGCTTGCGTGCGGGCGATTGCACAGCATCATGACCTGCCGTTTTTCATCAACGCACGCATCGATACGTACCTGAGCAACCTGCCACCGGACGCGCGCCTGGAAGAAACACGCAAGCGCGCACTGGCCTATGTCGACGCCGGCGCCGACGGCATTTTCATTCCCGGCCTGGCCGATGCCGATGAGATCGCAACGCTCGTGCGCGCGCTGCCGGTACCGCTCAACGTCTACGCCGGTTATCCAGGTGCGCCTGTCTCACATGTACTTCAGCAATTGGGCGTGCGACGCATCAGCCTGGGGTGCGGCCCGATGCAGGCCACACTGGCGCATCTTGGCGCCATCGCAGCGGAGGCGCTCGATGACGGACGCTACGACACGATGGACAAGCGCATGCTGACCCCGGCCGAAGCGAACGGCTTGTTTCGTTCCATCGCGCACAAGGCGGAGCGCACGCGCGAGGTGCCTTACGTCGGCATGGGCGATGGCCCGGTCGCCCAGTTGGTGGCCCGGCAGCGCCGCACGTCGTTGCGCGAGATCGAATTGACCACGCGCAACAGCAACGCCAGGGAGCACGCACCGGCATGGTGGCGCTTGATCGCCTCCATGTTCGGTGACCGCGCGACGGCGAAGGCTGGCAGCCCATGATGCGTAAGCTCGCACACGCGATGGTGTGGCTGATGGTTGGGACAATAGCGCATGCCACGCCGGACACCGCTCGCCAATCGCTGGACGACGCATGGTGGACCGGCCCGATGATGGCCAATTCGGCCGCCGCCTTGCCGCAAGGCCATTTCCTGATCGAACCCTATCTGTACGACGTGCGTTCGCCACACATGGACAGCTTCGGCTCGCTCACCTACATGGAGTACGGCGTGACCAACCGGCTGATGGTCGGCATGATCCCGACCTTCGGCTACAACCGCACGGCGGATGGCTTGCACAGCAGCGGCATCGACAGCGGCGACCTGAGCGTGCTGGCGCAATATAGCCTTAGGTCGTTCCACGAAGGCAGCGCCATGCCGGCGATGGCGTTGATGGTGCAGGAGACGCTTCCCACCGGCCGCTACGACCAGCTCGATCATCCAGCCGTGGATGCGCAAGGCAGCGGCGCGTACACCACCACGGTGCAACTGAATACGCAAACCTATTTCTGGCTGTCGGATGGGCGCATCCTGCGCATGCGCTTCAACGTGGGCGGCTCCGTTTCCCGTACCACTCAGGTCGATGGATTGAGTGTCTATGGCACACCCGCCGGTTTTCACGGCAGCGCCAGGCCGGGCAACGCGCTCGGCGTGAATGCGGCATGGGAATACAGCATGACGCGACATTGGGTACTGGCGCTGGATGTGTCGTATCACTACGCGCGTGGCGCGCGAGTGGAAGGCGTTGTGGACACGACGCCGCTTGCCTATCGCTCACGTTCAAGCGCCTATTTCGGTTTCGCGCCCGCCATCGAATACAACTGGCGCAACAACCTCGGCGTGCTGATCGGCGTACGTGTATTCACCGGCGGCCACAATAGTTCGACCACGATCACGCCGGCGATCGCACTGAACTACGTGCATTGACCTCGCCCCGGCGTACACCGGGGCGACGTCACGGCATCAGTTCTGATACGCCCCGCGATCGATCAGACCGCTGCTGGTGGTGCGCGGCGAACCCGCATAGTCATACGCCCCTTCCGATGCCAGACCGAGATTCACGCCCGTATTGATGGCCGGCGAGCCCGCGGAGAGCTGCAGATCGGGTGTTGTGGCGCTCCTGAACAGCGGGTCGGCAAGAAGGCCGCTGGTTTCGCTCTTGCTGGCCTGTTGGAAGCTGCTCAAGTCGGTATACGTAGCGTTGTTCCATATCCAATACGCCGACGCGCCCGCGTCGCTGGTATAGAACAGATCATTTTCCAGCGTGACCGGCGCCGTACTGGACGCAACAAAGCTGTTCACCAGCAATCCCTGGCCATTGGCATACAGAACGTTGTTGGCGAACAGATTGTTGCTGGCGTTGTACTGCACCTGGAATTCACCACTGCCCGTCAGCAGCGCATCGTTCTGGAACAGCGTGTTGTTGGCGATCGTGCAATGGCTGGTTCCGCCGACCGAGGACTTGTAGCCGCCGATGGAAATGCCCGCGATATTGCTGTACAGCACCAGATTGTTACGCGCAGTCACGTAGCTGGTGACGCGACCATAATGCTCGCTCGCCAGCTCGATACCGAGATCCGCCGCCCGCACATTGTTCCATTCGATGGTGATCTGCGTGCCGCCATCCACATAGATACCGTCGGCACTCGGCTGGTTGTTGTACGCGGGATTGTTGGCCGAAGAGATGTTGTAGACGGTGTTGCCCGCAATCCAGCCATTGCGTGCCTGATCCAGACTCGTGGTAGGCGCGGTCCCTTCGAAGCCGATCGCCACGATGCCGATATTGTTGTTGTCGTGCACCTTGTTATTGGTCACCTGCCAGTTCTGCACGTTGCCGTTGACGGACAGCGATTCGCTGTAACCGAGCGTCAAGTGATCCAGCTCGTTGCCATCGATGATCAGGTTGCTGATCGGCGTGGTCGCATTACCGTACACGGCCAATCCAAACGCATCGCCGGACGAGGTCTGCACCGTGGTCACGATATTGTGGATGTGGTTGTTGCGGATCTCGATATGGTCGCCCGAGCCCACGACATAGATGCCCAGCGGCACCAGGCTCGAGGAATTGGACGTGTAGTTCTGCAACTGCAAACCGACCACGCGCACGTAGCTCACGTTCTGCAATGTCACCAGCCCCTGCTGCCCTTGCGGTATGCCGAGCCCGGTACCGTCGATAGTGGCGGTCTGCCCCGGCGCAGAAGTCAAGGTGATATAGCCCGCCGTAGCCGAGCCCGAATGCGTGATCGTCGCCAGCTCGTTATACGTGCCGCCGGCCACTTGCACCGTGGCACCCGCAGGCACTGCATTCATCGCGTGCTGAATCGTCCGCCACGGCGCCGCGGCGCTGCCGCTTGCGCTGTCGCTACCCGTGGTCGCCACGTAATACACAGCCCCGCTATACGTCGACGCCGCCACCGCCACCGCAGCCGCCCCATTCGCCAACGGCGCTGCCTCAGCCTGCGCCGTCACCGTCGCCGTGAACGAAGCAGGCGCACCCGCCGGCGCGGTATACACCCCGCTGGTGGAAATCGTACCCAGGCTCGGCGCGCCACCGGGAACGCCATTCACCAGCCAGGTAACGTTCTGATCGGTACTGCCCGACACCGTAGCCGTGAACTGCTGCGTGCCATTGGCAGGCAACGAAACTTGCGTGGGCGATACCGCCACAGTGACCGCAGCGCTTGCAGGCGTCGCCACTGCAAAGGCGGACGACATCGCGGCGACCAGGGCGACCGCCCGTACTACGGAGAACGTACGCATGCTTTCTTCGTCCTTACGAAAGAGAGAGTGATCTGGGGTTTAAAGTGCCAGGGGTATCGCGCGCACTATGGATTATGTCGATGTTGCGAGGTGCGATGGTCTTCGCAATTGACGGGATACGTGCAAATCGAACGCGATTGCAATGGATGAAGGTAATGTGACAACTGTGCATATCTTCGCGTCGAATATTTGCGAAAGACCCATCGATCCATGGCCAGCTTTGCAGCTTCCGCTCTGAAGCCGGCCTGCGCGCAACAGCCATCGATCAACTATCTCCATAGTTGACAACCGGAAAGTCCCGAGTATCTACTACGCCCATAGTTGACAAGGGCCTCGTTTTGAAGATCTCTCTTACCGACCGCGAAGCGGATGTCATGCAGGCGCTCTGGGATCATGGACCCTCGCTGGTTGCCGAAGTACGTGAGCGATTGAGCGATGAAC
>CBJMMB010000011.1:0-49710 GCA_966430775.1 uncultured Dyella sp.
GATTCCGCAGATGATGCATGCGACGTCGATGGTGATGAAGACGGTGGCTTATCGGGTTTAGTTGATAAGGCGCTGGGCCCCGGCGTTCGCCGGGGCGACGGGGTTGTCGTTCAGCGCGAGCATTCCTCTCACCTCAATGAAAAAACCCGCCTTTCGGCGGGTTTTTTCGTCACATCAGATTGCGTCCGTGGAACAACTCCTCGATCTCCCGGCGCAGCAGCTGCTCGATCTTCTGCCGCTCCTTGAACGACAGATCGTCCGCATGCGCCTCGAACAGATACGTATCGAGATCGAAGTCCTTGATGTGCATCTTGGTGTGGAAGATGTTCTCTTGGTACACGTTCACGTCGAACATCTCGTACTTCTGGCGGATGTGGCGTGCCAGATAGTCCTGCACCGAGTTGATCTTGTGATCGATGAAGTGCTTCTTGCCCTTCACGTCGCGGGTGAAGCCGCGCACGCGGTAGTCGCACACCACGATGTCCGACTCGAAACTGTCGATCAGGTAGTTCAGCGCCTTCAGCGGGGAGATCACGCCGCAGGTGGCCACGTCGATGTCCGCGCGGAAGGTGGCGATGCCGTTGTGCGGATGCGTTTCCGGATAGGTGTGGACGGTGATGTGGCTCTTGTCCATGTGCGCCACCACCGCATCCGAAATGGTGTCGCGGCCGAGCTTCTCCACCACCGGTTCCTCGGAGATGAGGATGGTCACCGAGGCGCCCTGCGGGTCGTAGTCCTGGCGGGCCACGTTGAGGATGTTCGCGCCGATGATCTCGGCCACGTCGGTGAGGATCTGCGTGAGGCGATCGGCGTCGTACTGCTCGTCGATGTACTCGATGTAGCGCTGGCGCTGGTCTTCCGACACCGCATAGCAGATGTCGTAGATGTTGAAGCTCAGGGCTTTGGTAAGGTTGTTGAAGCCCTGCAGGCGCAGGCGCGGGAGGGGTTTCACCACGGCGACACTCCATGGCCGGGTCACGGCCGACAGGTGAGGCGGGTTAGCTACAAGGGTCCCCGCTGATTAGAAAAGCATGCTGGACCCTTATCCTGCACGCCCCTTGTGTACGGACGATGGCAAAGGGAGCGCCGCCGTCCGGAAGACTGCGAAGTATGCGGCAATTTGGACCAAAACAGAACCTCGATGCAGGCCGAACCGCGTTACCGGGGTTCAAGGCCCTTGTCTTGCCGGAGCCATCACGCGACAGATGAGGGAATACCTTCGGACATCCCTCCGCTTCCCATGACTTTGCCATAATGCGAAAGTCGCACAGGATGCGTTTAGTTTCAGATCCGGTCGCCGGATGAGGCGGCCCTTAGGACCAAACTTGGGGAAAACTTCTGTGGTGCAACTGAAATACCAGTTACAACAGGCCTTCGAACGTTCACAGGCCCCGCTCGGCTTTGCGCCCGACCCGGCCTCCATGGAACGTTTCCTGGGGCTCTGCCACCGCCGCCGCTACCCGGGCAAGACCGCCATCATCCGTCCCGGCGATCCTGCCAACACGCTTTACTACGTGATCGAGGGCTCGCTGGCCGTCTGCACGGAGGATGAGCAGGGCCGGGAACTGATCCTTGCCTACATCAGCCGCGGCCAGTTCATCGGCGAGATGGGCCTGTTCGTGGAGCAGGCGCAGCGCGAATCGATGGTGCGCACCCGCAGCCCCTGCGAAATGGCCGAGATCAGCTACGAGCGCCTGTTCCAGCTGATGGAAGGCCCGCTGCGCGAGGAGTGCCCGAAGATCCTGTTCGCCATCGGCGCCCAGCTCACGCACCGCCTGCTGCGTACCTCGCGCCAGGTGAGCCGCATGGCCTTCATGGACGTCACCAACCGCATCTCGCGCACCCTGCTGGATCTGTGCCAGGAGCCGGATGCGATGAGCCACCCCGACGGCACCCAGATCCGCATCTCCCGCCAGGAAGTCAGCCGCATCGTGGGTTGCTCGCGCGAGATGGTCGGCCGCGTGCTCAAGCAGCTGGAAGAGCAAGGCATGATCGATGTGTCGGGCAAGACCATCGTGGTGCGCGGCACGCGTTGAGGTTTGAGCCTCCTCCCCTGCGGGAGAGGAGGCGTAGGCTGGGGTGCAAACCCCAACATTTCGCACGCATCGATATGACGGTGTTGGGGTTCGCACCCCAACCTACAGATGGCGTCCCTAATACCACGCCACCCGCGTCACCGCGCGGCCCAGCGCCCTCTCTACCCGCTTGCATAGCTTGGGCGTCCCGTTGACCAGCACCGCCTCGCCGGCCTGCTTGAGCATCGGCATGTCCTGGAAGGAGTCGGTGTACGCCACGCGCCAGCTCTGCACGCCTTTGGCGGCCAGGTTCTGCACCTTGCGCCGGCCCACGTTGTGCACGTGCACGCGCATGCCGAACAGACCGGGCCTGAGCTGACTGGCGACGATGGAAAGCTCCGGCAGGCCAAGCTGGCTGAGCAGGCGCGCCACCAACGTCCGTTCGCAGCCGGTGACGATGATGACGTCGTCACCATCGGCCAGATGCCGGCGCAGCGCGATCAAGCCATCGCGATAGAACTGGCGCGGACGGCGTACGAGCTGGTCGGCAAAGGCCTCGACCGCGGCTTGGTAACGCTGCGCGCCAAGTCCGCACAGGGCGATGTGCGTCAGCGTCCGCTCCGCCAGCCGGCGGGAAAACACGCCGTACAGCAGCCACCACGGCAGGGTCATCGCGGCCAGCAATTTGTGTATCGGCGAGCCATAGCGATGGCGGATGAACAGCTCGAACGCATCGCCCTGGAACAGCACGCCATCGAAATCGAACAGCACCGTACGTGACGCACTGGCGTCGCCACCGGCTTGCACCGGCGTGTGAATGGATTCCCCTGTAAACATGATCAGTGCGTATTGAACAGCCGCTTCAGTTCCTGTCCCGGTTCGACGGCGCGCATGAAGGCCTCGCCCACCAGAAATGCATTGATGCCCGCTTCGCGCAGACGGGCCACGTCCGCCGGCGTGTGAATGCCCGATTCGGCCACCAGGATGCGGTCGTATTCCATCAGCTGCTGCAGCTCGAGCGTGGTGTCGAGCGAGGTCTCGAAGGTGCGCAGATTGCGGTTGTTGACGCCGATCAGCGGTACCGGCACGGCCTGCGCGCGCTCCAGTTCCTCGGCGTCGTGCACTTCGCACAACACGTCCAAATCGAGTTCGGCGGCCAGCAACGACAGCTCCAGCAAGTCCGCATCGCCGAGCGCGGCCACGATCAGCAGAATGCAGTCGGCGCCGATCGCGCGCGCTTCGTACACCTGGTAGGGATCGATGATGAAATCCTTGCGCAGCACCGGCAGCGAACACGCCGCGCGCGCCTGCTGCAGGAACGCTTCGCTGCCCTGGAAGAAATCCTTGTCGGTCAGCACCGACAGGCAGGCCGCGCCGCCCAGCTCATAGCTGCGCGCAATCGCGGAGGGATCGAATTCCGGACGGATCACGCCTTTGCTCGGGCTGGCCTTTTTCACTTCGGCGATTACCGCCACATCGCCTTCGGCGATCTTCGCCTCGATGGCGGCGGCGAAACCGCGTGTATCGGGCATGTCGGCCACGCGCGCGGACAGCTCCTTCAGCGGCAACTTGGCGCTGCGCTCGGCGAGCTCTTCCGCCTTACGGGCAAGGATGCGTTGAAGGATGTCGGTCATGGACGGTGATCGGCACTGAAGAAACGAAGGAAGGCAACGGCTGGGCGTAGTATCAACTATTCGCCAGCCGCCGGGTGGTGGCCACGAATGCGTCCATTTTGGCACGAGCCGCGCCGCTGGCGATGGTGGCCCGGGCCAGTTCGATGCCGTGGCCGATGCTGCCGGCCAGCCCGGCAGTGTAGAGCGCCGCGCCGGCGTTCAGGCAGACGATGTCATGCGGCACGCCATGCCGGTTCTCCAGGGCATCCAGCAGCATGGCCTTGGATTGCTCGGCGTTCTCCACCCGCAGATTACGGCTGGAGGCCATGGCTAGGCCGAAATCCTCCGGCTCCACCTCGTACTCGTGCACTTCGCCGTCGCGCAGCTCGCCCACCAGGGTGGACGCGCCCAGCGAAATCTCATCCATGCCATCGCGGCCCCACACCACCAGCGCGTGCTTGGCGCCCAGCGCCTGCAAGGCGCGCACCTGGATGCCGACAAGATCCGGGTGAAAAACTCCCATCAGGATGTTCGGTGCGCCGGCCGGATTGGTGAGCGGGCCGAGAATGTTGAACAGGGTGCGCACGCCCATTTCCTTGCGCACCGGCGCCACCACTTTCATGGCCGGATGATGGTTGGGCGCGTACATGAAGCCGATATCGGTCTCCACCATGCACTGCGCCACCTGCGCCGGCGTGAGGTCGATGCACGCACCGAGCGCCTCGAGCACATCCGCACTGCCCGACTTGGACGACACGCTACGCCCGCCGTGCTTGGCGATACGCGCGCCCGCCGCGGCCGCCACGAACATCGACGCGGTGGAGATATTGAAACTGGATGCGCCATCGCCACCGGTGCCGACGATGTCGAGAAAATAAGGATGCGGCGGCGCATCCACCTTGGCCGACAGCTCGCGCATCACGCGCGCGGCGCCGGTGATCTCGCCCACGGTTTCCTTCTTCACGCGCAGGCCGGTGATGATCGCGGCCGTCATCAGCGGGCTTACCTCACCGCTCATGATCTGGCGCATCAGCGCGATCATTTCGTCGTGGAATATCTCGCGGTGCTCGATCGTGCGCAGCAAGGCTTCCTGCGGCGTTATGGTGATGACGCGCCCGGTCATGCGGCGAGCTTTTGCAACGGCAGGCCGAGGAAATTGCGCAGCAGGTCATGACCGTGCTGGGTAAGGATCGATTCGGGATGGAACTGCACGCCTTCCACCGCCAGCGTCTTGTGGCGCAGGCCCATGATCTCGTCGATGGAGCCGTCCGGATTTTCCGTCCAGGCCGTCACTTCCAGGCACTCGGGCAGCGAGGCCTGCTCCACCACCAGCGAGTGATAGCGCGTGGCCTCGAACGGATCGGGCAAGCCGGCGAACACGCCCTTGCCCAAGTGGCGCACCGGCGAGGTCTTGCCGTGCATGATCTGCTTGGCGCGAACGACCTTGCCACCGAACGCCTGGCCGATCGCCTGATGCCCCAGGCATACGCCGAACACCGGAATCTCCCCGCTCAGTTCCTTGAGCACCGCCAGCGACACGCCCGCATCGTCCGGCGTACCCGGACCCGGCGAGATCATGATGTGCGACGGCCGCAGCGCACGAATGCCGGCCACGTCCAGCGCATCGTTGCGCACCACCCGCACCTCCTGCCCCAGCTCGCCGAGGTACTGCACGAGGTTGAAGGTGAAGCTGTCGTAGTTGTCGATCATGAGAAGCATAAATAGCGTAACCCTATGATTTTAATGACCGATCCAACTCCGAAGACCCTGAGATACCCCCAAAAGTACCCCCAAATCGTCAGATGGCTCCGGCCAGGCGCCAGCCGCGGTTTCATTGTAGCGGGCTGAATCGCGGCGTCGCAGCAATTGCCGGACACTTGGTCTCCGAAAGAACTTGCGACCATCGCCTACCGCCGCGATGTTGTCCGGAGGAACACAAGGGAAGAACCAGTAATGACAACCGCAGCAACACTCCTGACGTTGATCACCCACGCGCAGCAGCATCTCGCAGCCTTGGAGAGCCTGGCCGCCGGCATAACTGCCGGACTTCGCGCCGGAATGGTCGACGCAGACCATGTATACACGTTGGTTGCTACGCAGACGCGAGCTATCAACGCGCAGCTGGACCAGGTGGCCACTGTGATGGAGAAAGTAGAATTGCGGACGCCTACGAACGATGGCGGCGGACCACCTCTAAATATTTCCCCAATGGGTGGCATCGTCGGAAAAAGGTAATTTTGGAAATCACCCCACACATCGCCCCATTTGTCTGGTTGCAACAAAGGGTTAGCGAAGGATGACAAAGGTAATCAGAAGGTAATCTGAGGTAATTTGGTTACCCTTCCTAAAGGTAATTTTTTCCATCGCCCTACCCTTTTACATTCAAACACTTACGGAGAACGGTAATTTTTATTACCTTCGGATTACCTTTCTCCGTAACCCTGGATTTCCTAATTCGATCAATCCGTTGCACCCGTTTCTCGGGTCCTGGTTACCTTGATTACCTTTTTCGACGCCGATTCCCACATGCGAGATCGCGGATGGGCAGCCCGAACCTCCGCCTGACTGCATCAATCCGCGTCACCGCAACCAAGGCGGCGCTCCCGGCGACAGCACCGCGCACGGGCGCTCCGCCGCCTGCGTCATCTGCATCAAAAGCGAGGGGGGAAGCGCGCAGGCGAGGAGGGGGACGACCGCGCGCCTGGCGATCCATTCAAGATTGCGCGTGCTAGTCCCCCGAAGCCTATTGCGGGCACGGGCAAGCAGTCGCGTGATACGAGACGGCAACCTAACACTCTCACCATGCTTCAAAACGGCTATAGTGTCGACGAGTCGACAACAGACGGAACTTGAAGATGGCCACGACAAAAACGGTCCGCCAGAGCGTCAATCTCAAGGACGACAGAGAAACCCAGATAGTCGGTATCCGCATGCCACCGGCGCTTGCTCAGGAATTCAAGATGGAAGCCGCTAGGCGCGGTATTACGTTAGCTGTCTTGTTCGCCGAGCTGTGGAAAAACTACAAGCACCGCTCTTAGCCATGAATCGCATTAAAACGGAAATTGACCTGATCGCCGTAGCTGCGGCACTGGTCGGGCCTTCGGTTGTGCTTTCTCCGGAAGAAAAGGCACTTAGAAAAATGATCCCGCGGAGGCCGATAGAAAAGGCGCTGCTGGATACTGTTCGCGCCGATATCCTTGCTGACAAAGATCCGCTGGGCAGTGCTTTTGCAACAATCCGTTCGGCTGTCGATCGTCGGGCGACCGGAGCCGTTTACACGCCAGCGCCGATCGTCCGCTCGATGATGTCTTGGCTAACTGCTCAAGGTGCACTAGCCCGCATCGTCGATCCGGGGGCGGGCTCGGGTCGTTTCATACTGGCAGCGGGCGAGGCCTTTCCTGATGCGCAGCTCGTCGCCGTCGAGATGGATCCTCTGGCCGCGTTGATGCTGCGAGCTAATCTCAACGTTCGCGGGTGGAGCGACCGGACGACTGTGCTCGTCAAGGATTACCGCGAAGTCAAACTCCCTCGCTGCTCGGGTACAACTGCATTCATAGGCAATCCACCGTACGTGCGACACCACGAAATATCCCTGGATTGGAAAGCTTGGTACGCCTCGAACTTCGCCGAGTTCGGTATCAAAGCCAGCGCGCTTGCTGGTCTTCATTTGCACTTTTTCCTGCAAACGCGGCTGCTCGCAAAGACGGGTGACGTGGGCGCTTTCATCACCTCAGCCGAATGGATGGATGTGAATTACGGTTCATCACTGCGCCGGCTGCTACTTGATGAACTGGGCGGCGTCGCGCTGCACGTACTTGAGCCCACAGTCGAAGCTTTCCCGGGAACAGCAACAACCGCTGCAATCACATGCTTTCGCGTTGGTGGGGCGGCTAAGTCCGTGCGTGTTCGCACTGTCAACGAGTTAAAACGACTTAATGGCTTGACCAAGGGAACCGACATTCCGCGCGAGCGCCTACAGGCCGCTCCGCGCTGGTCAATCATTGTTCGCCCATCCAACCCGTCCGCAGCTGGCGATATCGAGCTTGGTGAACTCTTTCGCGTGCATCGTGGCCAGGTAACAGGTGCAAACGACATTTGGATCGCAGGCGAACACGCAAAGGATCTCCCCGAACACGTCAAGCTACCAGCAGTCACTAAGGCAAAGGACTTGATCCAGGCTGGCGCGCATCTACGTTCGGCAGAGGTCTTGCGACGCGTGATTGATCTTCCCGCCGAACTGGACGATTTCAGCAAAGAAGAACGCCGCCGCATCAATGCCTTCCTCTCATGGGCGAAGCGAAACGGCGCAGATCAAAGTTACATCGCGCAGCACCGCAAGGCATGGTGGTCAGTAGGCCTCAAAGCTCCAGCTCCAATACTTTGCACTTACATGGCGCGCCGGCCACCGCAATTCACGCTCAATGCCTGTGGAGCCCGGCACATCAACATCGCGCACGGCCTGTACCCACGCGAACCTTTGGCCGCCGCCTTGATAGTCCGGTTGGTGACATGGCTCAACAAGAACATCAATACAGCTAGCGGCAGAACCTACGCCGGTGGCCTGACCAAGTTCGAGCCAAGAGAAATCGAGCGTCTTCGGATCCCAAGCCTGGAAGCTCTTCACGCATGACCAGTACACCTCCTCGATGGACAACCGAAGAACTTGCAAAAGACGCGACCATTGCTTCCGCTCAGTTTCGGGCTGAACGCCTCGCTGTCTCTGATTCATGGGAAACGCACTACAAGCAGGCGCGCCAAAAATTCGAGTTGCTTTTCTCAAAACTAAGCGATCTCAATCCCGGCGCGATTACCGACGAGAACTTGGCCGATGCGTATAGCCTGGGCCTTGGCGAAGCGCTGCGCTATTTGGCTGGGCCACCGATCTCGGACGATGATTTGCAAGTCATCGCCGATGTTTCCTCAATAGCCCCGGGCGTTCTGAAGCAAAATCCCGAGGCGCTACGCAAGGTATTCGAGGTAATCGAGCGTGTAATTGATCCGCACCGTTTCCCCTGGATGGAGGCTGGCATCGCTCCGACTCAGGAGCAACGTGAAGCGGCCTTGCTCGCGTCATCCGTCCTCTTGGCTGCGCAGCGCATCGCCACCGAACGACGGAGCGAAGGCAAGGAAAACCAAGAATCCAAAGTAAAGGACTATCTGCGCCATCTAGGCTTCACGGAAGTCCCAGCCGTAGCGATCAACACTGTCGTCAAGGGTCCGCACGCTATGCAGTTTTGCGCGGAGTGCCAGCTCGGCGAACGCAAGGCCGATGTCGTCCTGCGTTTGCACGACACGCGGCTCATGGCGATCGAGTGCAAGGTGTCAAACAGCGCCACTAACAGCGTGAAGCGCCTGAACAACGACGCAGCCGTGAAGGCCGAATACTGGATTAAGCAGTTTGGTACCGCACAGATCGTACCGGCCGCCGCGCTAGCTGGCGTCTTCAAAGTTCTGAACCTCGCACAAGCGCAAGCTCGTGGACTCTTCCTATTCTGGTCACACGATCTTGAAAAGCTTGGAGCGTTTATCGAAGCGACCAAGTGAGCGTCGAGAGTGTGTTACATGTACAGACGACGTTCTAGGGCTCATGGCGCTTGAAACCAAGTTAGTCAGAATAGTCGAGCCAAATTAACTTGTCGCGATAGAATCAGCACTCAGGAAGCGAAAAGCTGCAGCGCCAATGATCGCGTTCAGTCCCAGCATTTTTGTTTGGATCGGCGCAATCTCGTTTTCCATGAATACGCGCTTGGCCTTTTCCACATCCCCAAAGCCACCCGCGTTGGTGGGAATCATGCCAAGTAACTGCGGTGGTACGCGGTGCGCGGCCAGGATGTCATCGCGACTTGTATTCTTGATCGACGCGAAATCGTCTTTTGCAGCGACCTCGCTGATCGGAATTAGCTGCAAGCCGTCTTTCTTGCCGTTGGGCGCATACATAAACAGGTTCCGAAAATTCCCCGGACCCTTCGAGGCCTTCAAAGCCTCGCGCAACGCATCAATATCGGCCGATTGTTGTGCCGTGTCGGTCATGTACAGAATGAAGCCGGCGTGCGATCCGTTATCATAATACTTGCGCCGAAACAGCGTCGCCGACCGGTTGAGTTGCGCTGAGTGCAGCGCACTCAGGTATTCCGGCACGCCATATATTTCCTGACTTACATCCGGCGCCAGAAGCTGACACACGGGATTCTCAAATTCGAAGGCTTCGCCGCTGTATGGCACAAACCAGCACCGCTCATCTTTCACGCCCACCCGCGTGAACAACGCCGGCGAGCGCTTGAGTTTAAGCAACCGTCCCGACATCGCCGGAACCTGCTCCAGGTACGCATGCGCGAACACCAGGTAGTCCGTGGCGAAAGCCTCGAACTCGGCCACCGACAAGTATTTCGTCGGAACAAACGATGACACCAGCAAATTGCGCTTGATGAAGATCGCCGAGGAGTGATGCGGCGCCGCGCGCATCATGTTGGCCAGGCCCAACGTGCTGATCGGCGGCTCGTACCAGCGGCCGTTGTTCCATACCTGCACGTAGTCGAGTAGCGACGCGCGATCAATAGGCTCCGGCTCGCCGAAGGTGAACGCGCGCGCCTTTGCTTGTGGTTGCGGCGCCTGGCTTGGCTGCTGCTGCCGGGGTTTGCGCTTGCTCATCCGTAAATCTCCATAAAGCTTTGGCTGTGGGCCGCGCGGCCTTCCAGCGGTTCGTAGATAAGGGAATGCATCACTGACCAGGCAAGATCCGCGTGGCCGACGTCGGCGGAACGGCTGGCGTCATAGGTGACGTGCCGCCCGCTCGGCGTAAGGGTTTTACGGATCGCCATGAACGCCGCGGCGAGGTCCGTCCATCCGGCGTCCCACTCCAAGCGTCCCTTGCCCATCACGTCCTGCGCTTTCATCACCATCAGCGCCTTGGTTTCAGGCGAATACTGGATCGCGCGCGCCATCGGGAAAAACTGCTTCACCAGCTGGTAGACGCCGGTGCCCATACCGGTGGTGTCGATGGCGATGTCGGCGACGTGGTAGAGATCGCACAGCCGCTTGATGTTGCCGGCCTGCGCGTCGAAGTCCTGCCCCGGCCACTGGTGCTTCTCCACCACGCGGAACAGATCGCGCTGTGACGTGGGCAGCGCATTGACCGTGCAGCCCGAGGGGTCGCCGCCACTGGTGCCCTTCGACGGATCGAAGCCAATCGACACCGGTGCATCACCGAGCGGACGTGGCGCAAACGGACGCACGTCGTCCCACACCTCCCAGCTGTCGACCATGCAGCGCCGCACCAGGGCAAACGGAAACACCGACGCGGAGTCATCAATGAATTCGCACATCAACAGCTGCTGGAATTCATCGCTGCTGTATTCCAGCCGCAACTGATCGATGTCGAACAGGTTGCAGCCCCCGGCCATGGCGTCCAGCACGGTGACGATCTGCCGCCATTGCCCGTCTGCACATGCTAGGCCGTTCACGAGCGCCGCATGGCTGATGTCGATGCTGATGCGATCGGCCTTCGCCCTGCCCTTGTTGAACAAGGCGCCCGACCAGAAGGGATACGCGTCATGGCTCAGCGCGGAGGGTGTGGAGAAATATGTCTGTCGCCATTTCTTGTGGATGGCCATGCCCGACGCGACTTTGCGCAGCGTCTGAAAGCTATGCACCCAGAAGTATTCGTCGAAGTAGAGATTGCCGTGGTAGCTCTGCGCGGTGCGGGCGTTGGTGCCGAGAAAGTACAGCGTCGCATCGTTGGGCAGGATGATGGGATCGCCCTTCAGCTCGATCTCGGCCGCCTCCTTCGCAAACTGCGTGAGGTATTGGCGGAACACGTCCGCCTGCGCACGACTGGCGGACAGGAAGATCTGATTGCGATCGGACGTGATCGCGTCGTCCAGCGCTTCGCGGGCGAAGTACCAGGTCGCACCGATCTGGCGCGATTTCAGGATATTGCGAATGCGCTGTGCCAGCCCCGCCTGGTGCCAGCAGCGCTGGTAATCGAACAGCGAATCCATGAACGCCTCGTGCAAGCGCTCGGCCTGCTCGGGGCTGTAGTCATTCTTGGTCGGCTTCTTCTTCGCCTTGGCGTTGCGGTTGGCGACGTTCGGATTGAGATGCCCTTCATGGCCACCGGGTGCTTCGTACCGATGCACGCGCGCGATCTGCGCGACCTGGCGCATCAAGAGATCAATTTCTTTGAAGTCGTGCGCGTCCTTGTGGTCCTTCGCGATCAGTTGGCACAGCCGCGCTTCCAGCACCGCATCCACGCGATCGATCGGTTTAGCAGCGGCCCAACCATCGCGCTGCTTCCACGACTCGACCGTCGAGCGCGCCTGGCCGATGTGCTCGGCAATCGCCGTCACGCTCCAGCCTTGGAAGTACAGGCTACGAGCGAGGGTACGCGGATCGGTGGCGACGGCTGGCATGAGCATGGCCGACAGCGTAGGGACGCGCTCGCGCGCACTGGGCTGCATGTTGTTCTTAACCACTGCGTACAGAACCGCACTGCGTTGCCGCTGCGTGCGGCGCTATCGATGCTGGCGACCTAATCCCGTCCCCACATCACCGAGGCCCTTGGCATGGCAAAGAAATCCAAGAAGTTCCGCATCGCGACCGAAGGCGCCACGGTCGATGGTCGCACGATCCAGCGCGAGTGGATTGCACAGATGGCCGAGAACTATGACCCGGCCAAGTACCGCGCGACGATCAACTTGGAACACATCCGTGGCGTGCTGCCCGATGGTCCGTTCCGCAACTACGGCTTTGTCGATGCCCTCACACAGAGCCAGAACGCCGACGGCAAGCTGGAACTGTTCGCCGAGATCTCGCCCACCGATGACCTGGTCGGCATGACCAAGAAAGGCCAGAAGGTCTTCACGTCGATCGAAGTGAACCCGAAGTTTGCCGACACGGGCAAGGCGTACCTCGTTGGATTGGCCGTCACCGACAACCCGGCCAGCCTCGGTACCGAGATGTTGCAATTCGCCGCCGCAAATCCCGAGGCCAATCCCTTTGCCGCACGCAAGCTGCATCCGGACAATCACTTCTCCGCCGCCGTGGAGACGGCGATCGAGTTCGTCGACGAGCCGGACGTAAAGCCCGGCGTGCTGGTGAAGATTCGCGAGCTGTTTGCACGCAAGAACGTGAGCGACGAGGCACGCTTCACCGACATCGAAGCCGCGCTGGAAGAAGTCGCCGAGCACGGCGAGGCGCAGAGCGTCGAGACCGCGCGCCAATTCGAGCAGGTCGATACCGAACTCAAAGCCCGCGCCCAGCAGCTTACCGACGTAACCACGCGCGTGACGGCGTTGGAGCAGCTCTTCAACACCACCCCGGCCGCGACCGCTACACGCCCGCGTGCCACCGGCACCGACGACGCGCTCACCGACTTCTAAGCCCTACGCGCCTCGCCTTCCCCGCTTCCCCACAAGGACACCCATGAAGAACGATACCCGCGTCAAATTTCACGCCCTCTCTGCTCAAGTCGCCAAGCTCAACGGTGTGGCCAACGCGTCCGAGAAATTCGACGTGCAGCCATCCGTCCAGCAGACGATGGAAAACCGTATCCAGGAATCGAGCGAATACCTGGCGATGGTCAACGTCCACCCCGTGACGGAAAAGACGGGCGAGAAGCTACACCTGGGCGTCTCCGGCCCGGTCGCGAGCCGCACCAAGACATCCGACAACAAGAAGCGCACGCCCCGCTACATGGGCGACATGGATGCGCAACCCTACACCTGTTACCAGACCAACTTCGACACTTCGTTTCCGTACGCCACGCTCGATGCGTGGGCGAAGCTCCCCGATTTCCAAACGCGCCTTTCCACCATGCTGGTCAAGCAGCAAGCGTTGGATCGCTTGATGATCGGCTGGAACGGCACGAGCGTGGCCGACGACACCGACATCGCCAAGAACCCCTTATTGCAGGACGTCAACAAGGGCTGGCTGCAAATCCTGCGTGAGCAGGCGCCGGCGCAGGTGATGACGGAAGCGAAGCAAGGCAGCAAACAGGTGCGCGTGGGTCCGGGTGGCGACTACGAGAACCTCGATGCCCTGGTCTATGACGCCATCCTGCTGCTCGCGCCGTGGTTCCAGGAAGACACCGGGCTGCGTGTGCACGTGGGCCGCAAGCTGATGCACGACAAGTATTTCCCGAAGATCAACCAGCAGCAGCGCGCGACCGATGAACTGGCCACGCAGATTCTGGTGAGCCAGAAGACCATGGGCGGCTTGCAGGGCTTGGGCCTGCCCTATTTCCCCGGCGACAAGCTGCTGATCACGCGCCCGGACAACCTCTCGATCTACTACCAGGCCGGCGCACGCCGTCGCCTTTTGCGCGATGAGCCCGACTACGACCGCATCGCCGATTACCAGTCGAGCAATGACGCCTATGTCGTGGAACGCCTGCAGGGCGCGGTGTTGATCGAAAACATCGTGCTCGGTAACTGGTTGGCCGGCGGTTGATGGCGATGACGCTCTCACCCGCCCAGGCGCACCTGATGCGCGTGGAAGCGGCACGGGCGACCGCGAACACGGCGCCCGGCGCGGAGGTGGATGAAACCACCTCCCGCGCCCACCGCCTCATGCGCGCCAAGCTCGATGCCGATCGGCGCCGATTGCACCAGGTGCAATCGGTCGAACGCAAGATCGTGATCAAGCGCGAGATTCTCGGCGACTACGCCGATTACGTGGCCGGCGTGCTGGCCAGCGGTCAAGGTGTGCAGGACGACGTGCTCGGCTATGTGCTGACCTGGCGTATCGACATCGGCGACTACGCCGGTGCGCTCGACGTCGCGCGCTACGTGCTCGGTCACAACCTGTCGCTACCCGATCGCTTCGAGCGCACGCCGGCCACGCTGATCGCCGAGGAACCGGCGGTGCAGGCGTTGAAGGCCTACGAGGTCGGCAAATCGTTCGACGTGGCCGTGCTGCAGGAAATTCTTGAGCTCACCGCGTCGCGCGACATGCCCGACCAGGTGCGCGCCAAGTTGCACTTCGCCATCGGGCGACACCAGGCCGAGCAGGCACCGCAGAGCGCGCTGGAGCATCTGCGCCGCGCGGTTGAGTTACACGAGAAGGTCGGCGCGAAAAAAGACATTGAGCAGTTGGAACGCCGACTGCGCCAATCGGATGCCGGCCCATCTGCCGGCCAACCCTCGCCGCGCCTACGCGGCACCTGAGCCCCCCCCCCGGCGCCCCGGCGGCACGGGTGGCGAACGATGCCTTGGCATGCCGTGACCCACCCGTCCACCGCCGGACTTTTTAAAGGAACCCCATGGGCAGTGTGATTGCGAATGGCGGCACCGTTGCAACGCCGACAAACGTCGAAGGCGTCATCACCAACGACGGCTTCTGGCCCGATGTGGATCTCGCCACGCTGCGCGCATCCACGCGCCTCACCGGCAACGTCACCGCGGAGCGGCTGCGTGCGAGCACCATCGAAGCGATCCTCGACGTGAACACCCAGCTCGCGACCTACAAGGCCGCACGCATTGGCGAAGGTTGGGACAGCGCGGCCGACGTCGGCGAAACGATCGCCGGTGCGAGTGCGTTGGTGCATCGCTATCTACGCGCCGTGGCCAGCACCGTGCAGGCCGATATCGCCGAGAAATACCGCGACTGGGACAACACCCGCGCGGGGGACTATCGCGCCCAAGGCGAAACCGAATCCGCCGACGATTTCCGCCGCAATGCGCGCTGGGCGGTGGCTGACATTCTTGGGCGCCCGCGCAACGTCGTGGAGCTGCTCTGAATGGCACAGACCGTTTACGCGCAACAGGGCGACACGGTCGATGCGATCTGTTGGCGCGTCTTCGGCACCACCGCTGGTGTCGTCGAGACGGTCTACGAAATGAATCGCGGCCTGGCCGCACTCGGGCCGGTGTTGCCGATGGGTACACCTGTTGTGCTGCCCAACACCCAAGACGTGGGCACGCGTGTGCTTTCTACCCTCCAGCTTTGGGACTGATCATGTCTGAGCCCGCCATCGCCACTGTTGCTACTTCCGCCGCGCTGGGCACCGCCACCGCAACCACGGCCCTTTTGCCGGGCATCGACAGCAACGCGTTGGTTGGTGCGGTCGCCGGTGCCGCGCTGTTCGTCACCAGTTCGCGCGATCTGCCGTTGGTTCGGCGCGTGATCTATCTCGTCATCAGCACGGTGATCGGTTATCTCGCCGCGCCCGAAGTGCTCGCGCATCTCCCGCTACAAAGCACCGCCGTTGCCGCGTTCCTGGCCGGCGCCCTGGTGGTGACGCTGACGATGCAACTGATCGAGCGCGCCAAGACGTTCGACCTCGCCACCTTGTTTCGCAAAGGAGACTGATCCATGTCCCTACCCTTCGCCCTGTTCGGCGTCTGGCCACTCGTGCAACTGCTGGCCTGCATCGCCATCGTGCTGCGCCTCAGCACCTTCCGCCGTGGCACCTCGCGTCACCGTCATGGCGTGGCATGGGTGGCGTGGCTAGTCATCGTGGCGTGCACCACGACCGCGGTGAAGCTGCTGTGCGGTATTCGTCCGCCGCCCGGCCCTTGGGAAGCGTTGCTCACCGTCGCGATCGCCCTGCTGGTGGTGATCCATCGCGGCAATCTTGCGCATGCGCTGCGCGCACCACGCGCCTGGCTTGCGTGGATCTGGCGGAGGGATACGTGGTGATCACTTTCCCCGAGGAGCGCATCGATCAGCTCATCACCGCCGTGATGAAGACGGAAGGTTGGGACACGTACGCCAACGACCCCGACGATGCCGGCAAGGAAACGAAATGGGGTATCACCGTCGCGAGCGCTCGCGCGTACGGTTACACCGGCGCGATGAAAGGCATGCCCGAAGCCGTCGCGCGCGCGATCTACCGCAAACGATTCGTCGACGAGCCGCGCTTCGGCGAGGTATTCGCCATTGAGCCCAACATAGGCGCGGAGCTGATCGACACCGGCGTCAACATGGGCACTGCCATCGCCGCCATGTTTCTGCAGCGCTGGCTCAATGGCTTCAACGACACCGGCAGCCACTACGGTGACCTGCACGTGGACGGGCGTATAGGCGCCGTCACGCTCGATGCATTGCGCGCATTCCTGCGTTGGCGTGGACCTCAAGGCATCACCGTGCTGTTGCGCGGCCTCAACGGCATCCAGGCCGAGCGCTATCTTGAAATCACCGAATCCAAACCGTCCCAGCGAAAGTACCTCTTTGGCTGGGTGCTCAACCGTGTGGAGATGTAGAACCTTGCCCTCGTTTCAGTTGCATCAAGGCGAAGCCCTGAGCTTCCTGCGCACCCTTCCCGACGCGTCGGTCGACGCGATCATTACCGACCCGCCCTACAGTTCTGGCGGCTTGCACATGGCGCAACGCCAACAATCGCCGGTCAAGAAATACGTACAGACCGGCACGAAGCGCGACCATCGCAGCTTCAGCGGCGATAACCGCGATCAACGCAGCTGGACGCTGTGGATGACGCTGTGGCTTTCCGAAGCTTTGCGTGTCGCCAAGCCCGGCTCGCCCATCGTGCTGTTCACCGACTGGCGGCAGTTGCCGAGCACCACCGATGCGCTGCAAGCGGCCGGTGCGACCTGGCGCGGCATCGTGCCGTGGCTGAAGCCGGCTGGGCGGCCGAGTGGCCCCGGTCGCTTCCGTAACGGTGCGGAATACGCCGTATGGGGCAGCAAGGGCGATATGCCACCGCGCGACGAGGTCGGCTATCTGCCGGGCTATCACGTCGAATCGATCCGGCAAAAGGATAAGCACCATGTCACCGGCAAGCCCACGGAACTGATGCGCACCATCGTGCGCGTGTGTCCGCCGTGTGGTGTGATTTTGGATCCGTTCGCCGGCAGCGGCACCACCGGTGTGGCCGCGTTACTCGAAGGGCGGCAATTCATTGGCGTGGAATTGGATGGCGTCAACTGCGAGATCGCGCGCTGTCGCATGGAGGACGCCCTGGTGCCGCCGGAGGCGCAAGCTACATGACGCCACTCTACCGATACCTCGCAGGCATCCTGGCCGCGCTGCTTCTCGCAGCGCTGGCTGTGATCGCGTGGCAACGACACGAAACCGCCTCGCTGTCGTCCCGCCTGGCCAAGGCCGAGGCCAACACTTTTGCCGCGTTGTTTGAAGCATCCGCCGCACGGCTCGATGTGAAGGTAGTCACCCGCTACGTGGATCGCGTGCGCGTGATTCACGACACCACGCAAACCCTTCAACGGGAGATCCCGACCTATGTCACGCCTGCCACGGATCACGCTTTTCCTTTGCCTCGCGGCTTTGTCCGCGTGCACGACGCCGCCGCCACGGGTGTCCTGCCCGGCCCTGCCCGAGATACTGATGCGCAGGCCTCCGACGTTACAGCCTCTCGCGCTGCCGACGTCATCGCCGCCAACTACGGCACCTGCCATGAAATCCGCGAGCAATTGAACGCGGTGCTGGATCGCCTCGAAGTGCAAGCAACCCCATACAACGCATCGCCATGAACAAACCGGGGCACTTTCGTACCGCACTACTCGCCGCGTTGCCGGAGCTGGCGTGCGATCCACAACGCCTGTCCATCTTCGTGGAGAACGGGAAGCTTGTCGCGAACGGGACCGCTGGCGCGGGCTGGACCTACAACTATCAGCTCACCGCTGTGCTACAGGACTTTGCAGGCGACATGGATGCGCTCGCGAAAGTCGTCATCGCATGGGTGAGCATCGAGCAGCCCGACATGCTCAAGAATCCTGCGCAGGCCGAGCGCGGGATTCGCTTCGAATGCGAGTTGATGACGGCCGAACTGGCCGATGTGTCCATCGAAATCGATCTCACCGAAGCGGTATACGCAGGCGCGGACCACACGTTCAATCGTCCGGCCGAACCATCGGCCGATCCCACGGGTGCGTGGCTGTGGTCGACGACCTGACGCAGCTTGAGCTGTGGGCCGCGCCGCTGTTGGCGAAGCTTGCACCGGCGCAGCGCCGGCAACTCGCACGCACGATTGCGCTGGAGCTTCGCTGCGCTCAACAGCAGCGGATCGCGGCGCAAATCGCGCCCGACGGTACGCCCTACGCGGCACGCAGGCGGCGTGCGGAATCGCTGCGAGGCAAGCGTGGCGTCATCCGTCGAAAACAAGGGGCGATGTTTACCAAGTTGCGCGCCGCGCGATGGTTGAAAACCAAAGTTACGCATGAAGGCGCCGAGGTCGGTTTCTTCGGACGCGTGGCGCGTCTTGCTCGCATTCATCAGGAAGGCGGCATGGACCGTGTGGCCCCGGGCGGACCCACTGCCAAATATCCCGCGCGCCCGCTGCTCGGCTTCACCGAAAGCAATCGAGCCATGGTTCGTGACCGGCTATTGCAATTCCTAGACGGACAGAACTGAAAGAAGCAAGCACCATACGGCTCGCCACGCCGGAGTCAGGCCGCTTACTTCGCATGGCCTCGATCGAGCCTTCTTTTGCTAAAGGTGAACGCAGTTCCTGCGCCGGCATTCCCAATCGGCAATGCTTTAGCTGGCAATACTGGCATTTCTCTATGACTTGCCAGTAGGCCGGTTGCGCCTGCATTCTGATTGGAGGCCACTCTCGGCCCGAGCACACGCCCCTCATGGAGGAACATTTGTGAGCAATGCGAAACAGAAACTTGAAAAAAGTGAACTCGCATGTCGGCTACTGGATCGAGCAATCGCTATGTATTTTGACGGCGAGGATCCGCTTTTCGTTATGACCCTTGCGCATCCGGCACACCTCATACTTCAGAAATTGGCTGAGCGTAAGTTCCCTGGCAAAAATATGAGCCAGTTGGTCTGGAGCGAGCTTGATGCGAAGGGGATAAAAGGGCTTGAGGATGGCAGTTCGATTCAAAATTACAACGGATTCCTGAATTTCCTTCACCGTGTGCCAAATGCAGCCAAGCATGCCGATAGAGAATCGGAGACGCATGTCGAATACGAAGAAAACAATCCAGTTGCTATTTTAGTAATAGCGCTCAGCCATGCCCAGCAACTGAACTGCCTCACCCCAACCGGCCTTCGCTTTATCATGTGGACAGTTCTATGCTCAGAGACAGCCTATATTCCCGAATTTATTCAACTAGCCGAAGCAGAGTTCCCGGGCCTGAAACAGATGCCAAAAGAAGAACGATTGAAGCTCGGCCAGATAGCAATCAAGAGAGACTACTGGCCTAAATAGCGGGCGGGCAATCGACACTTCCCCGCTCGAAGCAGACACTGAGAACTGATGTCGCCGTAAGAACATTGGGGGAAGCTATGAGTGAGACAAAGCAGCCGCCCGATCCACTTGTGGAATGGGATAGGCTCAACAAAGAAAATCACGAGAACGCTGGTGCTTCAAAAATGTTCGTAGCTGCGCTCACGCGAGTTCCGACAGAGCTAAGCAACTACACGTCATGGTTCACCGCTGGCGTTGGTGCCGTGGTCGTTCTATTGCTGTCGAACGTAGATAAGGTGGCGCCATATTTAGGTGAGGCGACTTACGCCCGCGCGATCACCGCGTTTGCAGTTGCAGTAGGCCTAGGCGCACTCAGCAAATTGCTCGCTACGTATGTCACTGCCCTAATAGCAATGCAAGAGGAAATAAATCGAGAGATCCAAGCTGCTCTGCAGTCGTTCGATGCCGACGCCAAAAAGATTCGCGCGTTTGCCGAACAGCGCAATTTCGACCTGAATACCGACTTCAATTTTCCCGGCCTCATGGAAAAATTTCATTCTCAGCTCGGCCCGACAATGCGATTGGCTAGCAAATGGGGATTTACGCGTGCAATGAGGAGTAAAAATCCAATCCTACATCGGTTTCGAATGCCAATTCGTTTAGCGCAGGCACAAGCTCTGTGCTTCCTCCTATCCGTAGCGGCAGCCATCTTCGGTGTTTCCTCCGCCGCTCGAACCGTCTATCTCAAAGCATGGGGCTCGAACATGCAACAACCAATGCCCAAGTCTGGGCGTGCTCACGCCGAACATGTGACAAGCGCAGGAGTTTCGGGCTCACCTTGAAAGGCCGACAGAACATTAGGAAAGGGCGTCACGTCGGTTTCACAAAGAACTTACATAACGCGACGCAGGATCACGCGCGGAAACACGTGCAAGACCAATGTCTCCACTCTTGTGGCGAGACTCACGACGGAAGGGGTCTTTATGGAAACAGACACGTTTTTTCATGTGGTCGAAGACCTGGTGAAAAGCAACGCGGATTACTCCGAAACCACCGGTCACCGCATCATCTCCCTCCACCGCCTTCGCGTGATCTACAAGCAAAGGGCGGGCACCTGGCCTTTGAAGTTGCTATCGCTTCAAGACGCGGTGGAAGAAGGGGTGCGCAAAGGGTATTGGGAAATGGACTACGACGAGGAAACCGACATGGACATCATCGTCCTCTGTTGAACCATCGGTTACGCACATAGCACTCGCATCACGGCGTGTTCTGCACCACAGCGTTCAGAACACAGGCTAGCTGCGCGCGCTCATCTATGTCCGCAGCATGGCGGGCATGTCCGATGACGCCCCGCGCCAACTCGCCAACCTAATCCGCTTCGGCACGGTGCAAACCGTCGCCGGCAAACGCGTGCAGGTGAAGATCGGCGGATTGCTTACGCGTCCCTTGCCTTGGGTATCGCCACGCGCCGGTAAAACGAAATCGTGGTCGCCACCGGATATCGGCGAACAAGTCGTGGTGCTGTCGCCCAGCGGTGACCTGGGTGCAGGCATCGTCCTCGGCGGCGTCTTTTGTGATGCCCACGACATCCCTGATGAGGCCAACGCCAACACGATCGTAATGGCATTCGGCGATGGTGCGGTATTGCTCTACGACCAGGTCGCGCACCTGCTCAAGGGAACGCTACCCGCGACCGGTCGCGTGGAAATCACCGCACCCGGTGGATTTACCTTCACTGGCGATGTGGACATCGACGGCCAGCTCAGCGTGTCGCACGCGGCAACGTTTGAACAGACCGTGCACGCCAGCCAAGACATCACCAGCGACGCCGACGTCAAGGCCGGCAACATCAGCCTGACTAACCATCCTCACGGCCTGGTCAAAAGCGGCACCGACACCAGCGGAAAACCCTTGCCATGATGGGCATGGACGCACGCACTGGCAAAGCGCTCAGCGGCGACGCGCACCTCGCGCAGTCCATCGCCGACATTCTCGGCACGCCCATCGGCACGCGCCTGATGCGCCGCCCCTATGGCAGCCGCCTGCCCGATCTCATCGACGCACCCGCGAACGCCGCCACGCGCGTGAGGCTCTATGCCGCGACGGCCACGGCGCTGATGCGCTGGGAACCACGCATCACCGTGAAGCGCGTGGCGCTCTCGGTTGTCGACACCATGGCCGGCCGCTGGATGCTGGACCTGATCGCTACGCGCACCGACACCGGCGCACCGGTGGATATCTCGGTACCGATCACGCTGAGTGGTGCACGCGTATGACGGATGCCATCCAACTTAATCAGCTTCCGCTGCCGGACGTGGTCGAGCCGCTCGACTACGAGACGATCCTCGCGACGGCCGAGAGCCGCATGACCCAGCTGTGGCCCGCGTACAGCGCAACAGTGGAGTCGGACCCGATCCGCAAGGGCCTGCAGGTGCTCGCATACATCGTGCTGCAGGAACGGCAGAAGAAGAACGACGACGCGCGTGCGTGCTTCTTGCCCACGGCACGCGGCAAGGATCTCGACAACTGGGCCGCGAGCCTTGGCGTCGAGCGCTTGCTGATCAGTCCCGCTATCCCTGAGAAGGGCATCGACGCGGTGTACGAGAGCGACGACGATCTGCTCTATCGCTGTCAGCTCGCACCCACTGGGTATTCCACCGCCGGCCCAGCGGATGCCTACGAGTTTCTGGCGCGCAGTGCGTCCGGCCAAGTGCTCGATGCCAAGGTCACCAGTCCCGAGCCTGGCACGGTGGTGGTGTCGGTCATGGCGCGCGACGGTGATGGCACGCCCTCGCCAGCACTGCTGGAGACCGTCACCAACTACATCACCCAAAAAGCCCGACGCCTGTTAACCGACAAGGTGATCGTGCAGACCGTAACGATCCGCCCGTTTAGCGTGGCGGCACGTCTCGCATTCTTCGCTGGCCCGGATTCCGAGGTGGTGCTCACTACCGCGAAAGACAGCCTCGCCAAGTACCTCGCCGAGTCGCGCCGTATCGGTCGCAACATCACGCTGTCCGGTTTGTACGCCGCACTCAAAGTACCCGGCGTCGAAGACGTGCTCGACCTCACCCCGAACGCCACGCTTGTCGTGAGTGATACCGAGGCCGGTTACTGCACAAGCGTCACCATCACCCCCGGAGGTGTCGGTGACTAACCTCCTGCCGCCCAATGCCACGCCGATGGAGCGTGCGTTCGTCCAGGTGTGTACGGAACTCTTGAGCTTCGAGACGCCACTCGCGACGCTCGCCAATCCCGACACCATTCCCGCGAAGTTCCTGCCGTGGCTCGCCTGGTCGCTGGGCGTACGCAGTTGGAAGCCGTACTGGTCCGAAGCGGTGAAGCGCATGCGCGTGCGCCATGCGATTGCCATTGCACGCCAACAAGGTACCGCCCAATCGGTGGAAGACGTCGTCGCCTCGTTCGGTGGCCACGTCGTCGTGCGTCCGTGGTTCGAGCAGGACCCGCCGGGCGATCCCTATACGTTCCAGCTCACGCTGACGCTGACGGACAGCGAAAGCCAAGACACCTCTGCGGCCTTCGTGGACGACGTCATCAGCGAGGTCAGTCGCACGAAGTCCGCGCGCGACCACTTCACCTTCACCCAAGGGCTGAATGCCCGCGCGAGCGTGCGCGTCATCGCCGCCGGTCGCGCGGTCGCCTACGCCCATCTTCAATTCGCCGGAGTCGTCTAACGTGGCTGCCCTGATGTTCACCGTGACCGATGCCGGCCGCGCCGCCCTACGCAACGCGCAAGGCGATGGCACCAATGCCGTGCGTATCGCGTACGCCACCGTCACGGCCACCGCTTTCACGCCCGGCCAGGCCGTACCCGACGAAATCAAACGCATCACGTCGATCGCCGGCGGCGCGACCGCCGCCGACACCATGCATGTCACGATCAGCGACGCGAGCAAAGACGTCTACACCGTGCGCGGCTTCGGGTTTTATCTCGCCGATGGGACGCTGTTTGCGTCCTACGGCCAGGCCGAGGTCATCGTCGAGAAATCGGCCGGCGCCGTGATGCTGCTCGCCTGTGACGTGCAATTTGCGTCGGTGTCCGCCGGTCAAATCGTCTTCGGCGACACCACCTTCGTGAACCCCGCCGCGACGACCGACACGCTCGGCGTGGTGAGACTCGCGAGCGACGACGACGCGAAAGCCGGGCGCGATGTGCAAAAGGCGGTGACGTCGTCGAACCTTCTCGCCGCGTTGAATGCACGCCTTGGTGCCAACGCACCCACCGACTACATCAAGCGCTTGCTGGCGATCGCCACCAACGGCGATTTCCTCAGCACCATCGGCCCGACGTTCCCACCGTCCAAGCACACCCATGTGATGGATGACGTCACCGGCCTGGTCGCGACACTCGCCGCCAAGCTCGACGCGCGCGTACGTTACGCGCCGGGCCAAATCATCGTCACCGCCGGCCAGCAGGCACCGCCCTACACGCTCTTGTGCAACGGCGCCGCCATCTCGCGCACGCAGTACGCGGATCTCTTCGCGGCGATCGGCACCACCTACGGCGCCGGTGATGGTGTGACCACCTTCAACGTGCCGCGCCTGGGCGAAGGCACGGTGATCAAGGCGACGGTGGATGCCAGCAAGATCGGCACCTACAGCGCCGGTGCGCTGCTCACGCACAGCCACGGCGCAAGTAGCGCGGCAGCCGGCGATCACGGCCACAGCGTCTCGCTGACGGCCGCCGGCGGCCACAGCCACGGCGCGAGTGCGAGCGGCGTGGGCGATCACGCGCACGGGGCTTGGACCGATGCGCAGGGCTATCACGCGCATAGCGGTTCCACCGCCGGGGCCGGAGCCCATTCACACGGAGGCGTGCTGCCATCCGGTCCGGTCTTTGGCGGCTATGGCATCTATCACGAACGCGATCCTAACGATGCCACGCCCGTCGATGGTTCGACCGCAGGTGTCGGTGATCACGCGCATGGTTTCAGCACCGATTGGCAAGGCAACCACGGCCACAACATCGGCATGAATGGCGCGGGTAACCACTCGCACACCATCTCGATCGCCGCCGTGGGCGATCACACCCACGGTTTGACGCTCACGAACAGCGGTAGCCACAGCCACACGATCACGATTTCCGCCGCGGGCGGCAGCGACAACCTCGCGGCCGGTACGCACATGTTCCATTTCATCGCTTACTGATTGGGTCTCTCGATGTCCAACACCGACACCACACCGCTGCCCGCGTCGAAAGACGCGTACAGCTTCGACGACACCACCCGCGAGTACCTCGGCATCGTGGAGGTCTTTCTCTCGCCGCTGGAAGCCACCTATTTTCTGCCGCGCAATGTCGTGGCGATCGCACCGCCGACGAATCTCGGTACCCACGAACGCGCACGACTCAACGCCGACGGCACGGCGTGGGAGGTCGTCCCGGACTTTCGCCGCGTCATGCTGTGGGACACCGCCACATGTACCCCGATCGCCAACACCCTCGCGCTGGGCGATGCGTTGCCTGCAGGCGTCACCGCGGAGCCGCCGCCCGTCCTGCGCAGCGATGCGCCGCTGACGAATGTGTGGGACGACGCGGCAGGCGTGTGGCGTCAGCTGCCCGACTACAGCCGCATTCCGGTGTGGTCCAAAGCGACCGCACAGCGTGCGGCCCCACCAGCGCCGCGTAAGCCATTGCCCGACACGCTGACGACGATCCCGCCGCCCGCACTGGATGCGCACCAGGCGCCGCAGTGGAACGCGCTGCACGACGGCAGGGATCTCGCCGCGGACTACCGCGGCGTCGCGTACTGGAGCGCGGACGGTGCGCAGCACGTCATCACCGAGCTGGGTGTCGAGCCTCCCGCCGAGGCGCGCTTCACACCGCCCGACACCGACGCCATCACCCCTGCCCCCACACCTAGCGAGGCCTAAACATGTCGACCGCTTACCACCATGGCGCGCGCATCGAAGAAACGACCGATGCACCGCTCTCGATGAAAACGATCTCCACGGCCGTGATCGGCCTGGTCGCCACCGCACTGGATGCCGATGCGAGCGTGTTTCCGTTGGACACGCCCGTGCTCTTGACGCAAGCCAAAGACGGCATTGCCAAAGCGGGCATCAAGGGCACCCTAGCGAGTGCCCTGCAGGACATCGACAACCAGGTGCGCTGCCCGGTGATCGTCGTGCGCGTGGCCGAAGGCGAGGACGAGAGCACCACGACCGCCAATGTGATCGGCACCACGAACGACCAGGGCCGCTACACCGGTCTGAAAGCGCTGCTCACCGCCGAGGCGCGCTTAGGTCTGCGCCCGCGCCTGATCGGCGCACCGGGCCTGGACACCGAAGCCGTCGCGCAGGAGATCGCGATCACGGCCAAGAAGCTCGGCGCGTTCGCCTACGTGGCCTGCCATGACTGCAAAAGCATTACCGAGGCGTTGGCGTACCGGAAGAAATTCAGCGCGCGCGAGCTGATGCTGATCTGGCCGGATTTCACGCGTTTTGATACCGCCACCAAGAGCACGATGACGGCCAAAACCATCGCCGTCGCACTGGGCTTGCGCGCCTCCATCGACCAGGCCACCGGCTGGCACAAGGTGATTTCCAACGTGCCGGTCAGTGGTGTGAGCGGCATCAGCGCCGACGTGTATTTCGACTACCTCACCGAAGGCACCGATGCCGACATCTTGAACGAAGCGGGCATCACCACGCTGATCAATCGCGGCGGCTTTCGCTTCTGGGGTTCGCGCACCTGTGACGACGGCGACTACATCTTCGAAAGCTATACGCGCACCGCGCAGATTGTGGCCGCGACGATTGGCGAGGGCGTGTTCGAGTACAGCGACAGGCCCATGCACGCGAGCCTGGTGCGCGACCTGGTCGAGTCGATCAACGACAAGCTGCGCAGCCTGACACGCGACGGTTACCTGCTCGGCGCGCGCTGCTGGTTCGATCCTGGTCTCAACGACAAGAGCAACGTGAAGGTGGGCAAGATGAAACTGTCCTACGACTTCACGCCGGTGCCGCCGCTGGAAGACCTCACGCTGCGCCAGACCTTCACCGACGTCTACATCGCGGACCTGATGACCGCGATCACCGCCACCAATAACGCCTAAACACTTGCCGGCGGCCATCGCCGCCGACAAGCCCCGGCTTCACCGTTACGAATTCGAGGATAACACCATGGGTTTGCCCCGAAAGCTCAAGAATTTCGACACCTTCCAGAACGGTGAATCGTTCATCGGCCAGGTCAACAGCCTCACGCTGCCCAAGCTCGCCCGCAAAATGGAGGAGATCCGTCCGGGTGGTTTGGATTCGTCCATCAAGGTGGATATGGGCGGCGAAGCGTTGGAGCTGTCGTTTGCCGCGGCCGGGTATTTGCGCAGCGCGCTTCGCCAGTTCGGTGCGACGTCCGTCGGTGCGGTGCAATTGCGCTGGGCCGGCGCGTTTCAGGCCGAAGACACTGGGATCTATCAAGCGGTGGAAATCGTCGGGCGGGGCCGCTACAGCGAGATCGATCGCGGTGACGCCAAGACCGGCGAATCGTCCGAAACGAAGTTCACCATGCCACTGGTCTACTACAAGGAAAGCGTCGACGGCCTGGTGCTGTTTGAGATCGACGTGATCAACAACATCTTCATCGTCGACGGCATCGACCGCCTGGCCGCGCAGCGCGCCGCCATGGGCCACTGGTAATCCTTCCCCCTTCATCCGCGCCTCACCGGGCGCGGCATCTTCCCTTTTGCACGGAATCCCGCCATGACCGAACGCAAGACCTCCGCCACCATCACGCTGGAAGAACCGATTCAACGCGGCGCGCAGACCATCACCGACGTCACTGTGCGCAAACCCAAATCCGGCGAGCTTCGCGGTACGCAGTTGGTGAACCTCTTACACATGGACGTTGCCGCGCTGGAAATCGTCCTGCCGCGCATCACGCAGCCCACGCTCACCAAAGCGGAAGTGGCGAATTTGGATCCGGCCGATCTCACGCAATTCGGGGTGGAGGTGTCCGGTTTTTTGTTGACGAGAGCGAGCCGCGAGGGCTACCAGCCCGCGTAGAAGACGCGATGGCCGATATCGCGGTGGTGTTCCACTGGTCGCCACCCGTGATGGACGAGATGGGCTTAATCGAGTTGATGGAATGGCGCGAGCAAGCGCGCCTTCGCAACGGCGCGGAGGATTGATGGATCTGAAATTAAGCGTGCTGCTCAGTGCGATCGACCGGGCCACCGCACCGTTGCGCGCCATCGCCGGCAGTTCATCGAATACCTCCAAGGCGCTGCGCGAAACACGCCAGCGCCTGAAGGAGTTGGAAAAAGCACAGGCGGATCTCAAGGGCTTTCGCGAGTTGAAGGCGGGTACGCAGCAGCTCGCCACGCAGATGAACGCCGCACGCACGCGCGCTACGGAGCTGGGTAAGGCCATTGCTGCAACCACGGCACCGACGCGGGCACAGCGCCGCGAGTTCGACGCGGCCAAACGCCAGGCCGAGGCACTCAGCCGCCAATACGTCTCGCAGACGCGCCGCTTGCAGCAGATGCGCGACGGGCTCGCCGCCGCTGGTGTGAATACGCGCAACCTTGCCCAGCACGAACGGCAGCTGCGCAACGCGGTGGCGGCCTCCACCCAGCAGATGGCCGCGCAGCAGCAACGCTTGCAGCAACTCAGCCAGCAGCAACAGCGCATGGGTGCCGCGCGCCAAGCCTTCGCGCGCACGCAGGCGCTGGGCACGCATCTGGCCGTGGGTGGCGCCGCCGCCATGGCCACCGGCGAGCATGTGCTCGGTGCACTCAGCCCCGCCATGACCGAGGCGAAGGCCTTCCAAACCCAGGTGGCGCAGTTGCGTGCCATGGGCGTAGGCGATGCCACGGTCAGCGATGCGGTGAAGTTCGCACGCGGCATGGACATCATGGGCACCAGCGCCACGGAAAACCTGAAGCTCTTGAAAGAGAGCTACAGCGTGCTGCGCGACATGCACGAATCCGAACAAGTAGCCCCATATCTCGCGCGCATGAAATTCGGCATCGAGACCGTCATGGCCAACGGTGGTCACGGCGAAGGCCATGGCGCGAACGCGGAAGCGATGTTCATGGATCTCTTGAAGGTCGCGGAACTGCGCGGTGCGGCAAAAGATCCCGCACGGCTGAAACAGGTGCTCGACTTCGCCACGCAAGCCTACGTGGCGTCCGGTGGCCTGGTGAAGCCCGAAGATCTGCTCAACATGATCAAGACTGGCGGCATCGCGGCCAAGCAGCTCGACGATACGCAGTTCTTCTTCGGCATGCTGCACACGATGCAGGAAATGGGCGGCCACCGTGCCGGTACCGGCCTGGCCACCGCGTATCAAAACTGGGCAGCCGGACGCACCACGCAGCAGTCCGCCGAAGAACTCGTGCAATTGGGCCTGATCAAACCGGGCGCCGTGAAATACGGCAAGACCGGTCACGTCACCAAGCTGCTACCCGATGCACTCAAGGATGGCGACCTGTATCGCACGAATCCCTTCGAGTTCTTGATGACGCGCGTCGTCCCCAAGATCAACCCCAACGGCACGCTCAGCGACCAACAAGTCATCACCAAGATCAACGCGCTGTTTTCCGGCCGCAAGGGTGGCGACCTGTTCGCCTCGCTCTATATGGAGCGCGCGAATATTGCCAAGCATCTCGCCGCCGCACCGAAAGCCTACGGCGTCAGTGCGCTCTATGACGAAGCCAAGCAAACCGCAGCCGGCCAGGAAGCCGAACTCTTGGCGCGGAAATCCGATCTCTATCGCGAACTAGGTACGCAGTTGCTGCCGGTGTATGTCGCTGGCCTGCAGAAGCTTACGAACGCGGTGCGTTACCTCACGAACTGGAATCAAAGTCATCCGATGCTGGCCAAAGGCATCTTGCTGATCGCGGGCAGCTTTGGCGTGCTCACCACGATCGTCGGGGCCTTGATGGTGGGCTTAGGCGGCCTGGTGGGGCAGTTCGCGTTGCTGCGCTTTCTGTTGCGTATGGGTAGCCCCACGCTGGGCGTCGGTGGCGGCGGAGGTATCGCGCGACTGTTTCCCTTGCTGATCAGCGGTGCGCGCGCTGCAGCGATGGCCGTGTTGGGTCTCAGTGCCCCCATGCTCGCCCTGATCGCGCTGATCACCGTCGCGGCCCTGGTCGTTTACAAGTACTGGGGACCGATCCGTGCGTGGTTCGAAGGCGTCGGCCTAGGTATCGCGCAAACGGTGGGGCCGGCCTTTCAGCGGCTCGGCGCAGCACTGCACGCGGTGTTTGCACCGTTGGGAACCATGCTTGCGACGATATGGGGTTGGCTCTCGCAGCTTTGGCAGCCGTTCCAAGCGACCAATCAGCAACTCGACGCCGCGCGGCAGAACGGTGTGGCGTTCGGCACGTTGGTGGGTGGCGCCATCGCGGGCGTGGTCGATGCGATCACGTTGGGCGTGCGTGCGTTCGTGTGGATTGGCGAAGCGACCGGCACGGCGGCCGGCTTTGCAGTGACGCATTGGGAGCCGGTGAAGGCGTGGTTTGTCGACATGTGGCAAACCATCGAGAACGCGGCGCGCAAAACTCTGGACTGGATCTCAGACAAGCTGCAGGGCGTGCGGGATCTGATCGCGCGCATTCGTGGCTTCGGCGATACCGCACCAGCCGGTGGCGTGCCGATCGAGTGGATCATGCCAGGCGATCGCGAACGCGCGCGTCAGGTCGCCGATGCTATTGGCCGCACGCCGATGGCGGGACAACAGGCGTCCGGTACCGGCCAAGGCGCGATCAACACCGCCGGCCCGATGGGCGCTCGCAGCGCGAACGGCAATACCTACCAGGTGCATATCGATGCTCGCGGCGCCGAACCCTCGCAGGTGAAACGTGCCGTGCAGGATGCCCTTAACGATCATGCACGCGCACAGCGAGCGCGGGCGACTTCCAGCTATTCCGACGAGGGGTGACATGCTCGGCTACACCTTGATGGCGTTTGGACCCTTTGCGTTCGGCATGCAAACCGCGGCCTACGACGAGCTACGCCGGCAAATGCAGTTCAAGCACGGCGCTGCTGTGCGCGTGGGCGAGCGCGACAATTACCAATACCTGGGACCGGGCGAGGAAATCATCACGCTGAGCGGCACCGTCGCGCCCGGTGTCACCGGCACGTTGGCGTCGATCACACAACTGGAAGACATGGGGCGCAGCGGCCAGGCCTACGTGCTGGTCGATGGCGCGGGCTACGTGTATGGCGTGTATTTCATTCAGAGCTTGGAAACCACGCAGCGCTACCTCTTTCCCGATGGCACACCGCGGCGCGTGGACTTTGCGCTGACGCTGTGCCGTTCGGACATCTTGCCGGCCGATGAGCCGGCCAGCGGCGCGGGAACGCACGGATGATCAGCGAAGCACGCACTGGCATCGTTCGCCCAGTCTTCAAGGTGGTGGTGGGAGGTACCGACGTCACGCGCCGCCTGGAATCCCACCTCACCAGCATGAGCCTGGTCGCGTGTCGCGAAGACCATGCGGATCAGCTCGAGCTTGAGATCGAAGACACCGCCGGACGCATCGCGATGCCGCGCAAAGGTGTGAGCATCGAGGTATCCCTGGGCTTCGATGCATCCGGCATGTGCCTGCAAGGTACCTACGTAGTGGGCGACGTGGAGCATCGCGGTGCCCCCGACACCATCACCGTGCGTGCGCGCAGTGCGCGCATGGCCGGTCCCCTGACTACGCGCAAGGAGCGCAGCTGGAGTGACACCACGGTGGGCCACCTCGTCAAGGTGATCGCGGGCGAGCATGGCCTCACACCGCGCATTTCGGACCGGCTTGCGAGCGCGCCGGTCTCGCAGCTCGATCAAACCGAAAGCGATATGGCGTTCCTGCGCCGCCTCGGCAAACACTTCGATGCGGTGGCCACTGTCAAGCATGGATGCCTGATCTTTGCGCCGATCGGCGAAGCGAAAACCGCGAGTGGTATCGATCTTCCGACGCTAGTGATCCAGCGTGCGAGCGGCGATCGGCATCATTTTCAGGAGATCGACCGCAGCGCCTACACCGGTGTGCGCGCACGCTGGTACGACATGAACGGTGCACGCGGACACTTGACGCTCGCCGGGAAGAACGGGCATGTGAAGATCCTGCGCGGCGACTTCCCCACCGAAGCGGATGCAAGGCGCGCCGCTGAAGCTGAACTTGCTCGCGTCAAGCGCGGCGCAGCAACTTTTACACTGGATCTGGCCGTGGGTCGCCCTGATGTCTTCCCGGAGATGCCTGTGAAGCTTGTCGGATGGCCGGAGGCCATCACCGCGTACGAGTGGATCGTGGCCAAAGCCACGCACAAGCTGGACAGTAGCGGCGGCTACCTGACGTCGCTGGAGCTAGAAAATAAGGCCACCGCCAGCGATCACATTGCACTGGCTGAAGTCGAGAACGATGGCGTTTGAGAGTCAGCAAATACAGAGCAGCAGCAGGCTCTTTCGAAGCCGATCGCATTTGCAGGCACATCTGGCCTAAGTTACTCCCTCAACTCTTATTTTTAGCGACTGGCCACTCGTCAGCTTTCCCTCATCCCATCTTCTTCCTTCAGTACTCCCGTCAGGCAAAACCGACATGCTCATTACTTTGAACGAAATGTATGCATCGCCAGGACGCCAGACAATATCAACTTGCAGATGATTGAAGGGCTCTGACGTAGCGCAATACTTGCTCTCGTCATGCTCAATAAGAAAATTCCACCCGTTAAATGGATTGTTTGTCTCTTTGCCGTAGGGATGATTAACCTTACGAGCAATCGATTCGAGAAGCCGCCCACTCACATCATCGCCACCTCCGACGTCCTTTGCTGGCAGAACGTTTAACACCACTACATCGCCGTCATATAAAGCTGCCGATTCCACTCTACAGGGCGCGTCGACGCCATCACCCACAGCGTCTATGCCTGCCAATAGCAAACTGGCGTTAGCGCCATGTCGCCCGCCTATAACACATATGGACATGAAGTCGCCTCCGGCAAGCGGGCTCGCCGGACCCTGATTAATCGAAAGCCGGACTCCAACAGGTTCGTTGGGAACTAACTTGTTAAGCATCATCAAAGGACCTCACGACCACTCAGGTAGATAAGCATCAAACTCCTTATCTCCGAGGACCAGGCAAATCAATTTCTGGAACCAAGAAATTAGGACAACGTTTATTATGATCTCTTGCCTGCTCGTTGTATTGCTCGGCAATTCCTCGTTGAACACTCGCCTCAAACATACCCCTATAGGCGGTAAGAAGTTGCAGCTTCTGAGCGTAAAGGGCGAATAGCCTTTCCTGCTCAGACTGGCAGCCATTGTTGTCGCAATCTTTTTTTGGACTTGGGCCCGGAGCAGGCGAATTGTTACCGCCTGGAAATGGAATAACGTTCGAACCACCGGGCGGAGTTTCATCACCGGGCTTACCTGCGTCTGTAGGTAGGAGGCTTCCCACAATAATGCAAGCGTACGGATTGGACGCACAGGCTTCTGCAGCCAAGCCCCCCAAACCAGGCCCCTCCGGGTCAAAATCAGGCTCGTTCGCAGGAGGCCCAAAATTTGGCAGCCTTCCTGTACCTGGAGCCGGCCCAGGTGTAGGAGCTAGCGTGCCGGGAGCAGGAAGGGGCATGGCATCAAGTCCAAGCGGATCTACGCTGCTAAGCGGAGCCCCTCCCACGTAGGCATACGTGCTAGGTCCGCCAAGAAGTCCGATAGGATCACTCTGAATATAACGTCCCGTGCTTGCATCGTAATCACGATTCACGTTGTTGCTGAGTCCAGTTTCAGCATCGAAATACTGACCAGGAAAGCGAAGGTTGTAGGTATAGCCATTGCTTGTTGGCGACTGCTCACCCCAAGCGTTACCTTGATTGGCCCAAACCCACACTGTATTGCCGCCGCCATCGGCGATCGCCCGCGGCGTACCCAAATCATCTGCCGTCACGTAAGTAACTGAGGTGGCCGTTCCCTGCGTATCCAAGTTAGCCACCGGGATGCCAGCGAGATAGACGTACTCGCGACTGGTAGTGCCGTATTCACTCAGAAGCTGACTGCCGAGACCATAGTTGTAGCGTTCGGTGGCTCCATTCACCGTCTTCGCCACGCGCTCATCATCAGCGTTGTAGATATAGCTCGCCACCGTGGCCTGGTTCAGTTGCGCCAAGGCCATCCGATTGCGCGCGTCGTAGCCAAATCCGTATGTATTGCCCGCCTGGCTGATCGCCGTGGTGTTGCCATTGGCGTCCACCGTGCGAGCTGCATTGCCCGTAGCGATGAGCTGATGAGTGTTGGCGTTATAGCTGTAAGCACCGGTTGCCAGCCCACTCCCCGTCTTGCTCAGACGATCGCCAGTCTGGTTATACGTCACGCTTTCCAGCGTGCTGCCATCGGCTTCCGTAATGGCTGTCAAACGATACAGTGGGTCATAGCTGTACGTCTCAGCCGCGGGGTTTGCACCCGCGCTATTGCCGATAGCCGTGACATCCCCCATCACGTCTCGTGCTACATGCAAGGTGAAGGCTGGGCTGACCAGGTCCGTCAGTCGGTAATTGGCATCATAAGTGCGTGTGATCGTTTGGCCGTTACCAAGCGTGTAACTGCTCACCGGCCCGAACGGCAAATAGCTGACGTTGCTGACCAGGGTGGTCGTGCCATTGGCCGTCGTAGCGGTAACGCCATTGACGTGACCGTCGGTGTCGTAGGCGTATATCACTTGGTCGCCACTGGGATGTGTGATGCTAAGAATCCTGCCACCGGGGCTGCGGCTGTAGCTCGTCACATCCGTGTGACCGTTGATCGTTTGACTTTTTTGGATTACATAGCCCTGCGCGTTGTAGCAAAACACAGTGGTAACGGCGTTTTCGGTGATACGGGTCAGATGACCAATGGGATAGGAGGTTGCACAGCCCGTTGCACTGTTGGACTCGTCGTAGGTGTAAGTGATGTTCTTGCTGCTATCGGTATACGTAGCAGTCAGACGTCGATTTTGCGCGTCATAGGTATAGGCAACCGTATTGCCATTAGCATCCGTACCCGTAAGTACATTTCCGGCAGCATCGAAAGTAGATGCCTTTACGCCGGTATCAGGGCTTGTGACGCTGGTGGGATCTGACAGTCCATCGTACTGGAAAGTTGTGTTGAGCCCGCTGGGGTCCGTCACCTGGCTGAGGCGATCCAAAGCATCATATGTATACGTCATCTTTGTGTTGGCAGTCTGCGCAATCACGGATGACGCGCCAGTGATCATCGCCAAACCTAATGCCACGCTAGCAAGCGTCTTATTCCTCACGCTCATGACACGCCCTCCTCCTTGCTTCGCAAACGTCTTATTCTTGATCGCTTCCACAGCGGCAAAAACCTTCACTGCGTGTCCTTGATCCATGGCCATGCCCCTATCAGTTTGTGCCGTTGTAGTTGTCGATCGCCTGTGCCAGACGGTTGAGAGCGTCATACCCCTGCTGGCGCTGGATGCCTAAGCCATCGGCGCTTTGCACCAGATTGCCGTTGGCGTCGTAGCTGTTGCTTGCACTGGCATCGAAGATGGTGTGATTGAGGCCATCCATCACCTTAGTGAGCTGGCCTAAGGTATTGAAGGTGCGACTCAGGCTCTTATGCAGCGTACCGCTGGTGTCGTAGACCTGCTCAGCGGTCTTATTGCCGGCGACATCCAGGGTGTATTGAATGTAGTTGCCCTGGGCATCGGTTATTTTCATCAAACGATGTGCGGCATCGTAACCGTAGGTGGTGGCGACACCGTCGGGATCAGTGACGGTTTGCACAGCACCATAGGGCGTGTAGGTGAAGCTGGTGGTGGCACCGCTCACACTACGCGAGGCAAGCCAGCCACGCGGGGTGTAGGTCGTATCAGTGTTGATGCCGTTGGCATCGGTGATACGCGTGATATGGCCATCGGCATCGTAGGACGCGATAGTGACCACATGACCTTGAGGGTCGGTCACCGTGTGCAAGTCGCCGGCTTGATAGCAGGCGGCACCGGGCGTACCGCAGTTCGCTGCGCCGCTGGTCAGGTAATAGCGGTAGGTGGTGGTTTGCGGGATGTCTGTACGGGGACCGGTCGCCGTCAACAACAGACCGACCAGTGGGCATTGCGTGGTATCGACGGCAGTGCAGTACGTATAGGTCCATCGGCGCACGCCGGCAGGAACGGTACCAGTGACGCTGCAGGTATAACCGGTGGCAGCGCTATTGCTGGGATCGATCTCACAGCGAGCCAGCGTTTGGCCGATGCTGTTGTAAACCCATTGGCTGTTGCTCACGGTGTTGCCATTGGCATCTAGCACCACGCGCGTCAGCGGAACACGTAGTGCCGTATTCCAGGTGAAGTTGGTCGTCCGTTGACTGCTCGACCCCGATGCATCGATCTGTTGATCGAGCAGCCCGTTCGCGTCATACGTTGTCTTGGTGACGTTGCCGTTGAAGTCCGTGCGCGAGGCCAGATGACCATTCGTGTCGTAGGTGGCCGAGGCATAGGCTTGACCGCACTGGACGCCGCACGCTGCATTGACGGCAGTGTTATGGGAGGCACCGAATTGCTGGCTGAACGTCAACGTCGACTGCGAGCCAGTGGGGTAGGTGACGGTCGTCGTGCCATCGGCGTTGTAGGCCACCTGGGTCTTGGCGATGTTAGACGCCAGCATGGACATCGTGGCCTGCCCTTGGGCGGTGTAGCCGATACTGGTGAAGCGTGCACCGGTTTCGTCGATGTCCCCGGTCAGGGCAGCGGGTATGTTCGCGCTGCTGGTCAGGGCAGCTTCGTTGTAGACATACTGCCGCGACGATTTGTCGGGATAGGCGACCGCGGTCAAGTTCCCGTTGCCGTCGTAGGTATACGTCACCACCCCACCATCGGGCTCTGTGATGGTGGCCACTTCCGAGCTGCTGTTGTACGTAAAGTTCAGTGCCCGCCCCCGAGGATCGGTCACCGTGAGCAACAGGCCCGCTGCCGGTGCCACGTTGGCCGGTGTCGAGGCGGTGCTGTACGTCAGCGTGGTGACCAGTCCATCCGTATCGGTGATCGAAAGCAGATTTCCGCTCGGATCGTAATTTTCCTGATAACGCGTCGCGGCATCGACATAGGTCCAGCCGGTGATGGCGCCGGACGCGTTGGTCTGCTCGGTAAGACGATCCGCTACATCCTGGTCCGCGACCCACTGACCCGAGGTGAGCGTGAAGTTGAGCTGCTGCCCATCCGGTCGAACCGCAGTGGTTACGCTATTGCTTGGTTGGTAATCAATACTTCGATCGAACGTGTGGCGCCAATTCGTACCTATATGCGTTGACGGTCCGGCGAACGCTTGGCTGTTGTAATAGCGGTCCAGGCTCAGCGTGCCCAGCGTGATGTCCTGGTCATCCCGAAATTCGTTGCCGGTCGCCACATTGATGGGGTCGCCGGTGCGGTTAGGAGACTTGCCCAGTTCCTTCGGCATGGCAACGGCGGGTAGGCAAAATTCCCAGAACCCGTTGTCATGCCAACCGCCATTTTTGTAGTACTGGACAGAACACACACCTGAACTATCTGTACACGGGCCGCCCAACCAACCAATGACACAGGAATAGGTATTGCCATTGTGTTCGTTGTTGTTTTCCGTCGCCGTCCACTGACAATTCGCCATTGCCTGGGGGTAGGTCCAATACGCACCACACGTGCCTTGCGCGACGGCCACCGAAGGCATCGATAACAGATAAAGCACCGCGAGCCAAAACGAAGCGATAAACACCTTCCTCACCCGATCAAACTGGGCATTGGCTTGCGGCCAGCGGTCGAGAGCACGCGTTCCTCTGACCGATCGCTTTCCACGGTGCAGAGGCGGGGTCACAGCAGCGGGGTCATTCATCACGACTCGTCCTTGATCCATGTCCATATGCCTCTGTCAGTTCGTGCCGTTGTAGTTGTCGATCGTCTGCGCTAGACGATTCAGAGCGTCGTAGCCCAACTGACGCTGGATTCCCAAGCCATCAGCGCTTTGCACCAGATTGCCGTTGGCGTCGTAGCTGCTGCTCGCACTCGCGTCGAAGATCGTGTGGTTGAGGCCATCCATCACCTTGGTGAGCTGGCCTAGGGTGTTGAAGGTACGGCTCAGGTTCTTATGCAGCGTGCCGCTGGTGTCGTAGACCTGTTCTGCGGTTTTGTTGCCTGCAGCATTCAACGTGTATTGAACGTAATTGCCCTGCGCGTCGATGATCTTCACCAGACGATGCGCGGCATCGTAACCATAGGTGGTGGTGACGCCGTCCGCATCGGTCACTGTTTGTATCGCGCCATAGGGTGTGTAGGTAAAGCTGGTGGAGGCACCGCCCATGCTGCGCGAGGCGAGCCAACCACGCGGCGTATAGGTGAGATCGGTGTTGATGCCATTGGAATCAGTGATGCGGGTAATGCGACCGGCGCCATCGTAGGATGCCATGGTGGTGATGTGGCCTGCGGCGTCAGTGACAGTGTGCAAGTCGCCGGCCTGGTAGCAGGCCGCACCAGGTGTGCCGCAGTTCACCGCACTACTCCTCAAGTAGTAGCTGTAGCTCGTGGTTTGCGTGGTATCAGTACGCGGGCCAGTGATGGTAAGCAAGAGCCCGACCAACGGACACCGCGTACCGTCGGTGGCAGTGCAGTAGCTATAGGTCCAGCGACGGACGCCGTTGGGAACAGTGCCAGTGTTGGAACACGTATAAGTGGCCGCGCCCGGCACCGTTGGATCGGCGTCACACCGTGCAAGGGGCTGTCCTGCCGTGTTGTAAACCCACTCGCTTTGCGCGATCAGCGTGGTGCTTGCGTTGAACACTTGCCGCTGGGTAGGGACGTGGAAAGTGTCGTTCCACGTCGTCAAAGTCGACCTTTGCACGTTGCTGCCCGAGGCTTCAATTCGCCCCGACTCCATGCCATCGAGGTCGTGTTGATAAAGAGTGGCGTTGCCGTTGAAGTCTGTCGTCTGGCTGGGGAATCCTGTCAGGTCGTAAGCAAAGGCGCTGACGGAGGAACATCCCTCACACGCACCACTGACGCTGGCCAGATGCGGCACACCCATGACCGTGGTGAACGTGCGGTGTCGCGAGTTGCCCAAGGGATCGACCACGTCAGCCGAACCGTCGCTGTTATAGGTGATGGCATACGACGACACCCCGCCGGCCATTTGATTGTTGATGCCCCGGCCTGAAGCGTTGTAGCTGTAGCTGAAGTAACGGCTGCTGTTTTCGTCAAGAATGCCCGTCAGCAATCCAACGGCCGAGCTTCCACCATTATTGGGAGACTCGCCGTACAGGTATGTCCAGGTATGACCATCTGGATAAGTGACGGTCTGCAACTCGTTCTTGCTGTCATACGCATACCCGTAAACAGAGCCATCCGGGGCGGTGACTTGAGAGATCAGCCCACCGCTGTTGTAGACAAATTGAATGCTGCGCTGCTGAGGGTCTGTCACCGTTATCAAATAGCCCGCGCCCGGTGCAATGCTGGCAGGCGTGCTGGGCGTACTGTAGGTCAAGGTAATCACGAATCCTTCCGGGTCTTGGATGCTCGTGAGCTGGCCGGAGGCATTGAACTGTTCGGTACTGCGGGTATCGACGCGCAACAAGGTCCACCCAGTGGGGTTACCGCTGCTGTCCGTCTGTTCGGTCAGCGCGTCCGGTACATCGGACTCACCGGCCCATATTCCGCTCGATAGTGCATAGCTACTGACGCGACCGTCCTCGCGGGTGATGGTGACAGTCCCGGTGCCCGACGTCGTGCCCGCCACATAGCTTAGGGAGCTTGCGTAAGCATGACGCCAATGGGGACCTAACGTACTTGCACCTGCGCTTGGATCGCTGTTGTAGAACCGTTCGAATTTCAGCCAACGACCAGCACTGAAATCTTCGTCCTGACGATAAACATTGCCTGTCCCGGCGTTGATCGGATCGCCGATGGCATTGTTGCCGGGTTTACCATTGCTCTTTCCTTTGGCAGGTGGAGTGATACCGTCACACCACCAATTGATCCCGTTTCCACGATCGCCCTGGATAGCGGAGTGGAAAAGAACTATCCACTCTCCCGCATATCCGTTGCCCCATGGCGCTTGGCTGTACAGATAGCAGGGCTTGGTGATAACAAACCCATTCGGATTGGAAAGCGCGATGGCTTCATATTGCAGACATAACTGATAGGCCCGTTCGTACGTATAGCCCATCCCTTCGTTAGGAAGGCACCAACTACTATCGGCCGTTGCGGAGGTCGTATAGGTCAGCGCAAAGAGAAGCAACGTAAGCCAAGCGGCGAACCGACGAAATCTGGAATTCCGCGGCACAGTTTGTCGCACGAAGGTCTGTATCCGCCCCACCCGCACTGCATCACTTGGCATCCTCGCCAAGATGCGTCCCATGCAATCCATGAATTGTCCCCTGCTCACACGGCTAGCTGCGGCAACATGCAGACGGCGTTGTGAATGATCCGTGATGAATCAAGGGCAAGGTCGTGACAAACGCCCCGCGGTCCATCGCGTCGGCATTTTCCTACACGAATTTCCAATTAGCCGTACAGACGGCTACAGGCGAGGAAGCCCGCACAGGCAACTTGCGTGGCGCTGAGATTGAAGCACGCAAAAACATACGTTCCCAAATGACTATTGGAAACTGCGCGTCATCAGCGCACTTCAATGGCCCGTTTAGAGTCATAGCTGGGGCCGTTAATCGAATGGCATCCGCGAACCGTTGGTGGGCAACGGCTTTGGCAAAGCGCTCACGTCGACGGATACGACGCCGAGGACAGCGTCACTAACCATTCGCCATATTCCGGCACGGCCCGCTTGAACTGCTGCTCTAACCAGGTCATCTCATCTTGTGAACGGTTGACGGCCCACCAATTCACAAATTGCGAAAGGCGCTCTGCCGCGGGACTCTGCGAAGGAGGTGTTGTCGCCTGCCCGTGCTCGCGCGGCGGGTCCGATTTGACATCGACTCGCATTTCGCCGATTCCAAAAATAAGCCAATCCAGCGAAACGCCTTTTTTGGCCGCAATGTCCACACAAATCGCAATCGGCGGGCTATTGCGGTTACGCCAATTGCTCGCCGCACTGACGGCCAAATTGAGTTCGGCGGCCAGCGCGGAATCATTCTTGGCACCGTAGACCTGACGCATGCGCTGGATGATGTCTTCGACATCCATGAGACGCTCCCCAACACAAAATGTGAAATCCCCTGTCGCAATCTCTTGCGTTTTCACATTTTGTGAAATATCGTTCGTATTGTGTAACTGATCGGCATCGTAACCCATCGCCATGAAGAACTCTCCTGGTTGTCGTCGGCGGATTTATGCGCCTCGCAGCACCATCAAAACGAAACGCGTCCCTATAGGCATCGACCCGGCCTATCTGGCGCAGTGCAAGGCGCTGGACGATGCGCAGGACAAGACCGATGCGGCCTATGTCCTTGAGGTCTACCTTGAAGGCCAGGCCCGGCGGCGCCAAAACAAGCCTGTCGCTGGTGGCCTCGAGGCTAGGTAAGCGTAGAAGCGGTGTACGAGGACTAAACAGCTATGGCAGCTCCCCGCAACACGATCGCCTGCCCGCACTGCCGGTCGCGGATGGGCATCATCACGTCACGACAACTGAGCCCCTTGGTGCGCGAGATCTACTTCGACTGCAGGAATGTCGATTGTGGCCATCGATGCGTGGCCCAGCTTGGGATCATTCGCACCCTGGTGCCGAGCCTGCTCCCGAACGCGGAGGTGTCGCTGCCCATCGTGGAACGACGCGCGAACGACATAACCGTTGCCCCAGCCTCTCAACCGTCCAGCAATACCACCCCTGCTCCACCGTCCCCCGGTGCGGCAGGCCCCCACTACGCACCGATGGTGCTCAACTGACCGCAGGGGTTTCCATGTCTCTCTCCCACTCGCTCCCCCACGATCACACCCATGCCGCCATGCTGATCTACAGCGCCACGCGGTTCATCGTCATGCATCAGGCCGAGCACCTGGACAGCGAACACCTCGTCAAGCGCTGCTGCGCGCATCTCATGGCCACCACGGGCATCACTGAGACCGCCGCCCAGCATTACGCCATGCACGCTCTGGCCGAACTCCAAGCCAAGCACGTGCCCGCGTACTTCGACATCAGCCACAGCACGTCCTATGTGATCCGTGTCGTCGATCCTTCCACCGGCCATCCCTACGCGCTGACGGCCAGTGACGTGCTACAGATGGCGAAGCAGCAAAGCGAAGGCGATCACGACGCCACGTGTATCACGCAGCAATGTGGACGGCGCGCTGGCTGATCTAGCCGCCCCCTACTAACCCTTTCCCCTTCTTTTCTCCCACACCGGCTGTGTAGGCAGCCGGCACGGACACGGCTTGCCTGATGACTACCAAAGCGCGCGGAAAAACCTGCCTCGACTGTGTGTTCCACACGTATCTCAACGAATTAGGCGGTCGGTTCCACCTGTGCACCTTGCCGCGGGATTGCGCGCCACCCGCAACGCAAGAGGAAGATGATGCCGGGGATGACCGGGACGTTGACGGCCGGACTTACCTTGGCACCAGCTGCGACGTGATGCGCCGCATGGGCGCTTTATGCGGCCCTCACGGCACGATGTGGCGTTGTGCTGATACCGATGCCGAGAGACAAGCATGAGCGCGCCACGGTACGCCATGAGCAGCGAGCTGCTCGCGGATATCACCCGCGAGCTGACCCATGATTTCGGCTTCAAAGCCAGGAAGGATTATCTGCGCGGCGGCAAATGCCCTGATTGCGGCAAGCCGGAGCTGTACGCCAACGCCAGCGCCCCGTGGGTGGTTCGCTGTGGCCGTCTGAAAAATTGCGGCTACGAAGCATCGGTCAAAGACCTCTACCCAGATCTCTTCGAAGACTGGTCGGAACGCTACAAAAAGACCGACGACACCCCGCATGCGGCGGCGGATGCGTACCTGAAAAACTCGCGCGGCTTCAACCTCGCCCGCGTACAGGGCGCCTACACGCAGGAATGGTTCAAAGACCTCGACTCCGGCGCCACCTCCGCCACCGTGCGCTTCGCGCTGCCTGGCGGCAGTTACTGGGAGCGCCTGATCGATCGCGCGCACCGCTTCGGCAAGATGAAGGCGCGCTTTGCGCCGGGCAAGAGTTATGCCGGCGAGGTATGGATACCGCCCACGGTCACCGGCGAAAAGTTGGCAACCATCGACAAAATCTGGATCGTGGAAGGCATCTTCGATGCGGTAGCCGTAGGCCACCACGGCATCGAAGCCGTCTCGGCCATGAGCTGCAACAACTACCCGGACAAGTTCCTGGCACGGCTCCGAGCGCAGCGCGGCGGCTCGCTGCCGACCCTGGTGTGGGCGTTGGATGGCGACGCCGCCGGCCGTGATTACACGCAGCGGTGGGTCAAACGCGCACGCAAGGACGGATGGAAGTGCGAGGCCGCGACCATCCCGCAGACCGGCAAGAGCAAGCAGGACTGGAATGACCTGCACCTGGCCGACAAGCTCATGCCCAACGACATCGACGAATACCTGTATCAGGGTTCGTTGTTGATCGCGCGGAACCATGCCGATAAGGCGCGGCTGATCTACAGCCGTACCGGCATGGCGACGTTCTTCTACGACTTCGCCGACCGCCTGTATTGGTTCGACCTGGACATCCGGGCGCTGGACAAGGCGATGCAGCAGCTCGAGGAAAAAGAACCCGACCAGGACGAGCAGGAACGTCGCGACCAGGCGCTGGTGGAAGCCTGTGAGAACGTGGAGATCGCCAACTGCAACCCGCAGCCGCTGTACTACCAGGCCAACACGGTCACCGATGAATCTTGGTACTACTACCGCGTTACCTTCCCACACGGCGGCGGGGCCGTGAAAAACACCTTTGCCGGCAGCAGCCTGGCCAGTGCAAGCGAGTTCAAGAAGCGCCTCTTGAGCATTGCGCCGGGTGCGGTATTCACCGGCACCAGCCAGCAGCTCGACCGCATCATCCAGCGGCAGCTGTTCAACATCAAAACCGTCGAGACCATCGACTTCATCGGCTACAGCAAAGAGCACGGCGTGTACGTCATGGGCGACATCGCCATCAAGGATGGCGTGGTGCACACGCTCAACGACGAGGACTACTTCGAGCTGGGCAAGCTCAACCTCAAGACGCTCAGCCAGTCGCCGCAACTCACGATCAACCGCGATCGAAGCGAATACAGCGCGGACTGGCTTGACCTGGTGTGGCAGTGCTTCGGCGCCAAGGGCCTGGTCGCGCTGGCGTTCTGGTTTGGCAGCCTGTTTGCCGAGCAAATCCGTCAGGTGCAAAAGAGCTACCCCTTCCTGGAGCTGGTGGGCGAAGCCGGCGCCGGCAAGTCCACCCTGATTGAGTTCATGTGGAAGCTGTGCGGACGGCGCGATTACGAAGGCTTCGATCCCTCCAAATCTACCGCCGCTGCCCGCGCGCGCAACTTCGCGCAGGTGTCGAACCTGCCGGTGGTGCTAATCGAGAGCGACCGCGACGACGACGCCAAGAAACGCTTCGATTGGGACGAACTCAAGACCGCCTACAACGGCCGCAGCGTGCGCGCCACGGGCGTCAAGAACTCGGGCAACGAAACGCGCGAGCCGCCCTTCCGCGCCACGGTGGTGATTTCGCAGAACGCCAAGGTCGAGGCCAGCGAAGCGATCATGCAGCGCATTTGCCACATCTCGGTGGATCGGTCCGCGCACACAGCCCAAACGCGTGCGGCGGCGCTCAAGCTGGAGCAGACGCCCGTGGATGCGGTGAGTCACTTTCTGCTGCTGGCCACCCGTGCGGAAGCGAAGGTGATGGAAACCATCCTAACCAACGCGCCCCAGCATGAGCACACGCTGCTGGATCACCCGGAAATCAAAACCACGCGTATTGCAAAAAACCACGGCCAGCTGCTTGCGGTGTTTGATGCCCTGTCACACATCGTCTCGCTGACCGATGAGCAAAAGGAAGCGGTACGCAATGAAGTGACATCGATGGCCATCGAGCGCCAGGCCTCGATCAGCAGCGACCACAAGGTCGTGCAGATCTTTTGGGAGCGATTCGATTACCTCGACACTTGGAACGCGGCGGCTGCCTCGCTCAACCACAGCCGCAATTCGCGCGAGATCGCAGTCAACCTCAACCACTTCGAGCAGACCGCCGCGCAGCACCGACTGGAGGTGCCGACGCTATACGATCTCAAGAAATACCTGCGCACGTCGCGCTCGCGCAAATTCGTGGACACCAAGGCCGTCAACAGCGCTATCTGGCTCCACGACAACACCGACGAATCTCGCGGCCGCACGGTCAAATGCTGGGTCTTCCAGCGCGGCCCGAACGAACAGACTGCATCGTCAGCCTGCTCACGCTCGGATTAGGAGGTGACGACAGCATTTTCCACTCACTGCCGCTAAGCAATGCACCTTCTCGCACAGCGACAACACATGCCTGGATGTAAGGAACCAAAAAATGCAACAAACAAGAAACGAGCACCAACTAAAAGGGGATCGGGGCATTACATTGGAAGAAGTGAAGACACGCACGGGGCTAGGAAAGACGAAAATCTACGCCATGATCAAGTCGGGCGAGTTTCCGGCACCCGCAAAGTTTGGACGTGCATCGCGCTGGTCGGAGATCGCCGTCGATCGCGCGCTCTCCCACCGCTTTAACTAGCACTAGTTCGCGCCAATGCCAGTGCAGCCCGTTCTGCTGCACTGGCGTCGAGTTCATTCGCGAACCAACGCATCATCTCCCTCCGTTCTTGCAAGTATTTGGCGTGGTTGTACGAGCGCTTCGTTTTATTCGCCTCCACATGTGCAAGCTGCATTTCGACAACTTCGCTGCTGTACCCCTGTTCGTACAGCATGGTTGAGGCGGTCGCGCGGAAGTCATGCCCAGTCACTTCACCGCTGGCGTATCCCATATGTTCCAGTGCCCGATTTACGGTTGTCGCACTCATTACCTTGTCTGGTTTACGAGTATTCGGAAAGAGAAAGCGACCGGCGCCAGTTAGCGGGCGCAGCAGATTCAGCGCTTCCACGACTTGAGGGACCAAAGGGACCAAATGGATACGCCGCTTCTTCATTTTTTCCGCTGGTATTTGCCAAAGCATCGCATCGAGATCGAACTCTGACCATTCGGCCCGGCGCATTTCGATGGTGCGAACAAAGGTGTAAACCATCAGGGTCAGCGCACAGCGCGTTATCAAGTTCCCCCTGTAACCACGGACCCGATTGAGCAGGACGCCAGCCGCTTCACGTCCCAATGCCTGCGCATGCTGCACGGGCGGCCGTAATACCACACCTTTCAAGGTCGCAGCGGGATCACTGCTAGCGCGTCCGGAGAGCACTGCCAGACGAAACACTTGAGATGCCCACTGCCGAAGGTTAACCGCCACCGAAGGCGCGCCTCGGGACACGACGTTGCGCAGGACGTCCATCACCTCAAGAGGGGCAATTTGATCGATAGGCAACGATCCAAGTGCTGGTAATAAGTCGCGGTCCAACCCCGCTCTAACCTGGCCGGTGTAATAGTCGGTCCAGCTTTTGGCGGTGACCTTGCTCTCGTACCACTCTTCCGCCAAGGCCTTAAAAGTATTTGCTGCGGCAAACCGTTGAGCTGCGCGCGTCGCGCGCTTCAGCTTCACAGGATGTTCGCCGCTTATTACGCGCTCGCGCGCCGCCAAATGTTCACGCCTGGCGGCGAGGATGCTGACAGCCGGATAGGCGCCAATGGAAAACACGTTTTCGCGGCCGTTAATCCGGTACTTGTATCGCCAAAGCTTTGATCCGTTGGGCTCAACAACTAAGTAAAGGCCACCACCATCGGCCAGTTTGTAGCGTTTCTCATCCGGCTTGGCGGCGCGTATCCGTGCATCGTTTAGAGGCATCTTCCTTGGGGGTACTGTCTGTGGCGATACCCCCAATGATACCCCCAAATTTCGCGGATGCTGACGAACCCTCGCGAACCACATCGAACGGAAACAAGCCAATTTCAGGAGCTTTCCGCGTATTTACGGATGCTCGCGAACGCCCACGATCACCAATGGCGCTTATCGATCATGAGGAGCATGGCGGACTTAACTCTTTGATTCGCTGGACGCTGAGTACTTCCCATGCTTCTGGATGCGCCCATAAATACCCCTGAAAACAAGCGAGCGACCGGGCACGCAGCAAGCGTCATGCATTGTAGCGGCGAGAATCGCGGCGGCGCAGCAAATGCGGAAGAACACGCGCCCCAGTTGTGGAATACCCATTTTGGGTATTTAATTACCCAAAATGGGTACCAAGACTACCAAACATATCGTCCCCAGCACTCGCAAACCTGCGACGCGTCCCGCTGCGTCGACGCGCACCAGCATCGCCGATGCGCTGTTCACCACCACGCAGCAGCGCGTTCTCTCGTTGCTCTTCGGCCAACCGCAACGAAGCTTTTTCACACAGCAGCTGATTGAGCTTGCTGATGTAGGACGCGGAGCCGTGCAGCGGGAGCTGGAGCGTCTGCAGCGCAGCGGCCTGATAATCCAGATCGCGCAAGGCAACCAGAAGCATTACCAGGCCAATGCGAGTTCGCCCGTTTTTGCGGAATTGTGCGGCATCGCCGCCAAACTGCTCGGCCTGGCCGATACGTTGCGCGAAGCGCTTGCCCCGATCGCCGATCACATACAGCTTGCCCTGTTGTACGGCTCGGTTGCTGCTCGTCGTGATACGGCGCTCAGCGATTTCGATGTGCTGCTGATTTCCGACACACTGACACTCGAAGCAGTCTATGAAGCGCTGGCGCCTGCCGAGCAACGTCTAGGCCGTCCCGTCAATCCCACCCTGTACACACGCTCCGAATTCCACAAACGACTGGAACGACGAAACCCCTTCCTGATAAAACTGCTGGCTGGAGAAACCATCAGCTTGATCGGGAACAAGGATGACTTCGGCGCTGGATAATCTGGTTCGAATCGGCCAATTGAATTCGAAGCGCCTGCGCAGAGTGAATTCGATGGATTGGTCCGCTCCGGCCTGGTGCGGCTGAACGATGCCAGGAATCTAGCCTTGAGCCTGGAAAGCCGCTTTGATCTGAGCTACAACGCCGCGCATGCATTGTCGCTGGCTGCGCTGCGTTGGCATGGCTATCGCTCGGAGAATCGCTATCAGGTCTTCCAGTGCCTCACCCATACGTTGGGCATGGAGGCCGCGCATTGGCGCGTGCTGGACCAGGCACACCGCAAGCGCAACCTCGCCGAATACGAAGGCGATCTGGATGTCGATGAGTCGCTGGTGGAAGCCCTGCTCCGCGTGACGCAAGTCGTGGCCGACCGTGTCGCCGCACTGGGGCCAGTTACGCTCGCCTAGCCAGGTTGCCGTCGCGTCTCGTTGGCATCAAGGGCGCACGAGTACGTGTGACGTGTAACTCTCGACCACCAGACTGAACGGCTGATTGTCGCCGGTATAGAGCACGGCGCGGTGCTGCAGCACGTGATCCGGCATCGCCAGCGATTTGCCGCTGGAAGGCGGCAGCGGTGCACCGCTGTCCCAGCCCTCCGGCAGCGGCGACCACAGCAGTTCGGCGGAAAGCGTCTGGCGGCGGAAGTGCAGTGGCTGCACGACCTTGCCGAACGGTACGTCGGACGTATCCAGCTGATGATTCATGTCGGCGGTGAGGCGCGCGGGCACGTACCAGTTGTCCGCATCCGACAAGACGACGTCGCCGCAGCTCAGCGCCACGTGGCGGTAGCGCACGGGTTCGTTCGGGCCGATGCCCAGCAGGGCGCGCGCGCCGTCGGGCAACGGCTTGTCTTCACCGTGTACACGATGGGCGACGATCTTTGCTTCGGGCGCCAGATGATGCGCGGCGCACCAGTGCTCCAGCGTCAATGTGGCGCTGGGATGGCTGAGCAGTTGGGCGTTCAAGGTTTGCAGTTCGGCCAAGGCCTGCGTGCGGCTGAGTGGCGTATCCGGCCAGCCCTGCACCGGTTCGCGTGCCGTCAATGGCGATGCGCAGATCAACATGGCTAGAACAAGACCGCTAAAACGACACGTCGTGCGTTGCATAGCTCACAATCCTTTCGCTGCCTGCGCCACGGCGCGGAACAATGCGCGCCCCTTGTTCATCGTCTCTTCCCACTCCGACGCGGGGTCGGAGTCGTATACGATACCGGCGCCGGCCTGCACATGCAGGCGGCCGTTCTGGATCACCGCGGTGCGGATGGCGATGGCGGTGTCGGCATCGCCCCACCAGCCGATCCAGCCGATCGCGCCGGCGTAGATGTTGCGCTTGTAGGGTTCGAGTTCCTGGATGATCTCGATGGCGCGGATCTTCGGCGCGCCGCTGACCGTGCCGGCTGGAAACGTCGCTTTCAGCACATCCATGTAGCTCAGATGCGGCTGCACGTCGCCTTCCACCTGCGACACGATGTGCATCACGTGCGAATAGCGTTCGACCACGAAGGATTCGCTCACTTCCACGCTGCCCGTTTCGCAGATGCGGCCGATATCGTTGCGGCCCAGATCGATCAGCATGACGTGTTCGGCGCGTTCCTTCGGATCGGCCAGCAGCTCGGCTTCGAGCGCCTGGTCTTCTTCGTTCGTCACACCACGCTTGCGCGTGCCGGCGATCGGGCGTACGACCACCTTGCCATCCTTGAGGCGCGCAAGGATTTCCGGCGAGGAGCCGACGATCTGCGTATCGCCCAGGTCCACGAAATACATGTAGGGCGAAGGATTCATCGCACGCAGCGCGCGGTACACATCCACCGGGCGCGCGTTGAAACCCACGCTCAGGCGCTGCGAAGGCACCACCTGGAACACATCGCCGGCGCGGATGTATTCCTTCGCGCGCTCCACCACCGCTTCGAATTCCTCGCGCGTGAACGAGGATTTGAAATCGCTTTCGTTGAGCGCGGTCGATTGCGCGAACTGCGGATACGCCGCGCCGCCCTGGCGCAGCCGATGGGTCAGCGCATCGAGCCGGCGCTGGCCGTGCGCGTACGCCTGCGGTTGCGCGGGATCGGCGTGTACGATCAGGTACAGGCGGCCCTTGAGGTTGTCGAAAACGGCCACTTCCTCGGCCA
>CBJMMB010000012.1:0-48610 GCA_966430775.1 uncultured Dyella sp.
CGGTGATGATCACGAACGGATCCACCCACGACTGGAAGTTCACCACGATCAGCATATAGATCAGCACGAAGGCGCCGAGCAGGCCGAACAGCAGACCGGAGAACGCGGTGTTCATCGCCTGCACCTGGCCCAGCAGCTGCACGGTCGAACCCTTTGGACGATCCTTCGCCGCATCATCCAGTACGCGCTGAATCGCCGACGCTACCGCGCCCAGGTCGCGCCCCTGCGTGGTGGCGTAGATGTCGAACGACGGCATGATGTTGTAATGCGTCACCACTGCGGGCGAGGCGGTGCGTTGCACCGAGGCCAGCGCACCGAGAATCTGGTGCATGCCGTTGGCAGAGGAGGTGATCGGCAGGCTCTGCAGATCGGCCAGGTGATCCATGCGGTACTGCGGCGTCTGCGCCACCACCGCGTACGACACGCCGTTGGCGGGATTCAACCAGAACGTGGGCGCCACCTGCGAACTGCCGGCGAGCGAGGCGACCATGCTGTTGGTGACGTCGCGCTCGGTGAAACCAAGGCCGCTGGCGCGCACGCGATCCACATCCACGTTCAACTGCGGCGCGCCGGTGGACTGCTGCAGGCGCACGTCGGCGATGCCGGGAATGGCGCGCATCTTGCGCATCAGCGCGATTGCATAGGCCTGGTTGTCGGCGGTATTGCGGCCGGCGATCTTCACGTCCAGCGGCGCCGGCGCGCCGAAGTTGAGGATCTGGCTGGCCATGTCGGCCGGCAGGAAGGCGAAGCTGGTGCCGGGAAATTCGCGCGGCAGCACTTCGCGCAGTTTCTTGATGTAGCCGTCGGTGTCGTCGTGGTCTTCGTTGAGCAGGATCTGGATGTCGCCATCCTGCGGACCAATCGTGCCGCTGGCGTTGTAGACCATGTTGGTGCCGCTGAGCGGCAGGCCGATGTTGTCGACAATGCTGTCCAGCTGCGACGGCGGAATCACGCGACGGATCGCGCGCTCGATGTGATCGAACTCGGCCGCCGTGTCCTCGATGCGCGTGCCGATCGGCGCCCGCACATGCATCGCGATCGCGCCGGCTTCCGTGCTCGGGAAGAAATCGCGGCCCAGGAACGGAAGCAATGCGAACGACGCCAGCACCACCACCAGAAAGCCGATGACGAATGGCTTGCGCGCGCTCAAGGCCAGGCCCAGCGCGTTGTAGTAGGCATCGCGCACCTGGGTGAAGTGGTGTTCGAAGCGCTGCTGGAAATGCACCAGCGCCAGGCGCAGCCGGCCGCGCTGGATGTCCGGATGCTGGTCGCCTTCGTGATGGTTGATATAGGCGTCTTCCGGATGGTCGCCCACGCCTTTTTCGGTGATATGCGGCTTGAGCAGGTACATCGCCATCGTCGGCACCAGCGTGCGCGACAGCACGAACGAGGACATCATCGCGAAGATCACCGCCAGCGCCATCGGCCGGAACAGGAATCCGGCGATGCCTTCGAGCATGAACATCGGCACGAACACGATGCAGATGCACAGCAGCGAGACGAAGGCCGGCGTCACGATCTGCTTGGCGCCATCCATGATCGCGGTGTGCACGTCCTTGCCTTGTTCCAGGTGCCAGTTGATGTTCTCGATGGTCACCGTCGCATCGTCGACCAGGATGCCCACCGCCAGCGCCAAACCGCCCAGCGTCATCACATTGAGCGTCTGGCCGAAGGCGGCGAGCAGGGCGATCGCGGACAGCACCGCCAGCGGAATCGACACGGCGATGATCACCGTCGAGCGCCAGCTGCCGAGGAAGATCAGGATCATTACCGAGGTGAGCAGCGCGGCGATGATGCCTTCTCGCGCCACCGAGGCGATGGCGCCGCGCACGAAGATCGACTGGTCACCCAGCAGTTTCAGTTTCAGCGATGAAGGCAGCGTTTCCTGCGCCAGCGGCAGCAGCTTCTTGATGCCGGCGACCACTGCAAGTGTGGAAACATTGCCGCCCTTGAGCATCGGCATCAGCACCGCACGCTGGCCGTCCACGCGCACCTCGTTCTGTTGCGGTGGCGCGCCGTCGTGCACGTGCGCGACCTGGCCGATGGTGATGGTGGCGCCGTTGACGGTCTTGATCGGCAGCTCGTTGAGCGCATCGATCGCGGTGGGGCTGTCGTTGAGTTCGATCGTGTACTGCTCGTGGCCGATCTTGATGTTGCCCACCGGAATGATCTGGTTCTGCGCCGCCAATGCGTTGCCGACGTCCTGTGCAGACAAGCCCTTGGCGGCCAGCGCCTGCGGGTCCAGGTCGATCATGATCTGGCGCTGCTTGCCGCCATAAGGCATCGGAATGGCCACGCCGCGCACCGACACCAGGGTGGGGCGCAGGAAGTTCTGCGCGATGTCGCGGATCTTGCCTTCATCCAGCTTGCTGCTGGACAGCGCGATCTGCAGGATCGGCACGGTGGAGGCGTTGTAGTTGATGATCTGCGGCGGCGTGATGCCGGGCGGCATCTGCTTGAGCACCGTCTGCGAGATCGAGGTGACCTGCGCGGTGGCAGTGCGGATGTCCACGCCGGGCTGGAAAAAGATCTTCACCACGCCGATGCCGGGCAGCGATTGCGACTCGATGTGCTCGATATCGCTGACGGTGGAGGTGAGCTGGCGCTCGTAGTAGTAGATCACGCGCCCGGACATCGCGCTGGGCGACTGGCCGTTATAGGTCCACACCACGCTGATGACGGGAATGCCGATGTTGGGAAAGATGTCGGTAGGGGTGCGCAGCGCGGCCAGCGGTCCTGCAATCAGGATGAACAGCGCCAACACGATAAAGGTATAGGGACGTGACAGGGCGATGCGGACCAGACCCAGCATGCGGCAGTTTCCATCGATACAAGCCAACGATGGGCGGCATTATTCGGGATGGGGTGGGGGTGTTGCCTTTCGGGGGGATGAAGATTTTTTCATGTTGGAGGAGGGAGGCGGGCTCCATCACACCTCACCGTCATTCCGGCGAAGGCCGGAATCCATCCATACGCTGCGTGATGCGGGTAAATCGCGTTGGGCTTTCGTGATCAACCGTGCGAGATCGTGCGAGGGTGCGGATAGATTCCGGCCTTCGCCGGAATGACGGTGAGGTAGCCAGGCGGCGTGTGGCGAGTTATGAGCGTAGGTTGGGGTGCGAACCCCAACATCGCCATGCATTACGGATGCGGGCTGACCGCACACGCCATCCCAATCCGCGTCCCGCCTTCGCCGCCGTCAATGCTCAATTCAAAATCATGCAACTTCGCGATCGCCGCGACGATGCTCAGCCCCAACCCATGCCCGGTGGTATCACGACTCCCTTCACCGCGATAAAACCGCTGCCATATGGCATGGCGCTCTCCCTCCGGAATCCCCGGCCCACTGTCGGCCACCTCGATCCGCGCCCGCTCGGGCGCCAGGCGCGTCGCGCTCATCGTTACCGTGCCGCCATCCGGCGTGAACTTGATCGCATTGGCGACCAGGTTGCCGATCGCCTCGAACAGCAGATCAGGATCGGCCTGCACGATCAATCCAGGTTCGGTGCGCAGTTCCAACAGCTGCTGCCGGTCCTCGGCCAGCGGCGCATACAGTTCGTGCACGTGCTGCAGCGTTTCGCCGAGGTCCACGGCGACAAAGCCTTCCCGCCGATGGCGATCTTCCAGCTCGGAAATACGCAGCAAGGCGCGAAAGCGTCCCAGTACCTCATCGACGTCGGCGACGCAGCGCTCGACCAGTGCCTGCTGCGGATCGTCCTCGCCCATCTGCTGCTGCACCCGATAAAGCTGCGAACGCAAGCGCGTCAATGGCGTGCGCAGGTCGTGCGCGATGTTGTCGCAGACGCCTTTGACTTCGCCCATCAGCCGTTCGATCTGGTCGAGCATGTCGTTGACGATCGCGGCAAGCCGATCCACTTCGTCGTCGCGCTTGCTGACCGGCAGGCGCTTATGCAGATCACCGTGCATGATCGCCTGCGTGGCCAGCTTGATCTGCCGGATACGCCGGCGCGGCCCGATATTGAGGATCAAGCCACCGATCAAACCGGGCACCAGGGTGAACGACAGGCCCCACCACAAGGCGTGCTTGATGATGCTGCCGACGTGCGCGGTGACGCCGGTGGTGTGCGCCAGCGCCAGCACGTTGCCGTCGTCCAGGTGCGCGGCGATCAGGTGCAGTTGATCGATATTGGGCAGCGCCTGCTGGCGGATGATGTCGCGCGCTTCGGTGCGGATGGGGCCGCCGTCGATCTTCAGCGCCGGCGGCAGGCGCACGATATCGCCGTTGATCCAGCGGCCCTGCGCGTCGAACAGGCCCCAGGCGTTGTAGCTGGTGTCTTCCAGCGCGATGTAGTCGTCGAGCATGGCGGCCAGATGGGCGCGGTCGACGTGGCGCAGGTGGTCGATCTGGTGGGTGAGGTCGCGGTCGGTGTGCTCGGCCAGGTAGCGCGTGGTTTCCCAATAGATGGAGCCGAGCAGCAGGGTGCCCCAGATGACGAAGAACACGCCGTAGCCCAGCAGCAGGCGCGAGGTGGTGGCGCGCCAGTGCGGGGACGGCTCGCGGCGGGTCGGGACGCTATCCAAGGCGATAGCCGGAACCGCGCACGGTGCGGATCAGGGAAGGCTCGCCTTCCGTATCCACCTTGCGGCGCAAGCGTGCGATATGCACGTCGATCAGGTTGGTGCCCGGATCGAAGCGCAGGCCCCACACGCTTTCGAAGATCATCGCGCGGGTCAGTACCTGGCCCGGGTAGCGCATCAGGAATTCCAGCAGGCGGTATTCGGTGGGCAGCAAGGACAGCTCGCGCCCGCCACGGCGGGCGACGTGCGTGATCAGGTCCAGTTCGAGATCGCCCACGCGCAGCCGGGTCTGCGCCGGTTGCTGGCGGCGCAGCAGCACTTCGATGCGCGCGGCCATTTCATCCGGCGCGAAGGGTTTGGTGAGGTAATCGTCGCCGCCGGCGCGCAGGCCGCGCACCCGTTCGTCCACGTCGCCCAGCGCGCTGATCATCAGCACCGGCGTGGCGATACCGCGTTCGCGCAGTTGCTTCACCAGGCTCAGGCCATCCATGCCGGGCAGCATCAGGTCCAGGGTGATCGCGTCGTAATGCGGCGCCTGCGCGGCGCGCAAGCCCTCGTCGCCGTTGTGCACGCGATCGGCGCTGATGCCGTGCGCGGCCAGCTCCAGCGCAATTTCTCGCGCCGTGACTTCGTCGTCTTCGATGACCAGTACGTGAGGCATGCTCGAACGGGTAACGCCCGTAGGTTGGGTTAGCGAAGCGTAACCCAACACCCCAGCACCTGAAAAAAGAAACCCCCTTCCGAAGAAGAGGGCTCGATGTTTCAAGACGCCGGGACGGTCATCCCGGCCTGTACCGTCACTTCGTCCGCAGCGGCGAAATGAGGTTGTTCGATTGCGTAATGTTCGTCGCCGTGCTCGAGATCGTCACGTCGCGCGGCACCCAGCCCGGCGTGAAGATCGACACGTTGTTGTTGTAGAACCACGCATCGCCATTCCAGTTGATCGTGTTGCCGATCAGCTGCACATTGTTGGTGGTGCCGCCGATATCCAGGCCGAACAGCCAGTTCTGCGACAGCGTGCTGTTGGAGATCACCAGGCCATTGGGGCTGTTGGTGTAGACGCCGTAGCCCTTGTTGTTCTGCGAGGTGAACTTGTTCAGCACCACGTCGGACACGTAATCGCGAATTTCCAGGCCGCTGCCGGCGTTGTTCGCCACCGTGACGTTCTCCAGGCGCACGTGCTGCGTGGAGCCCTGCGTCATCGGCTCGATGTCGATACCGGACTGCGGCGCGGTGCCGTTGGAGCCGTTGAAGCTGCTGTTCACCACGTACACCTGCGTGGCCGGTGCAATGGTCAGGCCCTGGCGGCGGTTGTTGCTGGAAGTGACGCGGTTGAGCGTGACGTTGGTCGACAGCACGGCCGAGGTGCCCGAGCCGATCGCGCCGACCAGCAGGCCGTCGCCCCAGGAATCGGAGACGTGGATGTCGTGCACGTAGACGTTGCTCGACCCGGAGACGTTGATGCCATAGCCCCACTCGCCGGTGGTGCCCTGGTGCTGGCTGCGTTCGCCGATCACGTTGCCGCCGACGATCTCGACGTTGTTCACGTTCCACGCCTTCACCACCCAGTAGCGGCTGGCGCTGTTCGGGATGGCCTTCAGGTACGCGCTGCCCCACATCGACAGGCGCACGTGCGAGCGCAGGTTGATCGCCTTGAGTGCGTTGATCATGTACGTGCCGTTCGGCACCACGACCGTGCCGCCGGTGGCGGGCAGGGCGTTGATGGCCGCCTGGATCGCGGCGGTGTCGTCGGTGACGCCGTTGCCCATGGCGCCGAAGTTCTTCACGTTCAGCGCGGTGGTGCCGATCGACACGGTCGGCGTGGTGGTCCACCAGTTGGTCGCCGAGGCCGGCGTGGCCACGCCGGCGAGCGCCAACGAAGCGGCGATGGCCGTCAAAATTTTGCCGCGGGTGGTGATGCGGGGAACACGGTTCCCCAGCGCGCCTTTCGGCGCGGATGCGATGTTCATGTACTGCCCCCTGGTTTGATTTGTGTACAGCGTGTTTTTACAGCGGGGCTAAGATCGGCGATGAACCGGTGAAAGCGCAAATGTGAAATGCTGTTTCCGCTCACAGTATGTAAACATGGCTTTCACGGAACGCATGCAATGTCGAACAGTCCCGCTTTTTTTGGGGCTAAAGGGTTCGCCAAGTACCGTCGATAACCTCATCGAGCTACGCATGAGGCGATGGTTGTGAACCCTATAGACGAAAAGATTTTGTCTGCCGTGATGGAAGCACCCACACAGGCCCCTGCTTGTACGGGGCACGAAGAAGCGTCAAGAAAGCCCACCGTGCTGGTGGTCGACGACGAACCGGGCATCCTCTCCGCACTGAGGAGATTGCTGGCCACGGCGCCTTATCGCGTGCTGGTGGCGCCGAGCGGCGCCGCCGCGCTGGAGCTGCTGGCCAGCGACGAGGTGGATCTGATCATTTCCGACATGCGCATGCCCGGTATGTCCGGCGCCGAACTGCTGTCGCAGGCGCAGGCGCTGTATCCAGAAACCATGCGCATCCTGCTCACCGGGTATTCGGAAATCGAATCGGTGGTGCGCGCGATCAACGAAGGCGGCATCTATCGCTACCTGAGCAAACCCTGGGACGAGCACGACCTGCTGCTTACCATCCGCCAGGCGCTGGAACAGCAGCGGCTGCGCAAGGAAACGGCGCGGCTGCTTACGCTGACGCAGCAGCAGAACGAACAGCTCGCTTCGTTCAACACCGCGCTGGAGGCGAAAGTAAAGTCCAGGACCGAAGAGATCCGCCAGACCGTGCTGTTCCTGGAGGATGCGCAGAAAGACTTGCGCCGCAATTTCCTGACCATGGTGCAGGTCTGCTCCAGCATGATCGAGCTGCGTTGCGGCGCGCTGGGCGGCGAATCCCATCGCGTGGGCGAACTGGCGAAACAGCTTGGACTGGCGCTCGGGCTGGATGGCCTGGATGCGCAGGATCTCTACGTGGCCGGACTCCTGCATGGCATCGGCAAGCTGTCGTTGCCGGATGAGCTGCTGCATAAATCCATCGATCGCATGACGCCGGCGGAAAGCCATCTGTATCACCAGCATCCGTTGCGTGCGCAGATGCTGCTGACGCCGGTGGAACAGCTGCACCATGTCGCGCACATCATTCGGCATCAATACGAACGCTTCAACGGACGCGGCACGCCGGACAACCTTTCGGGCGCAAGCATTCCGATCGGTTCGCGCATCCTCGCCGTGGCGCGCGACTACGCCGGCCTGCAAAGTGGCGTGATCGTGCGCGAGCGCATGCTTGCCGGCCAGGCGGCCGAACTGATCAAGATGCAAAGCGGCCTGCGCTACGACCCGCAGGTGGTGGAGCAATTCCTGGCGCTGCTGGAAGACCCGTCCGCGTTGACCGGATCGATGCCCTACATGCAGATCGCCAGCGCGCAATTGCTGGCCGGCATGACGCTCGCCGACGATCTGCGCACCAGCCGCGGCGTTCTGCTGATGACGAAAGGAAGCGTGGTATCCGATTACCAGGTTTCCGTCGTGCGGCGTTACGAGGCGCAGGAAAGCACGCCGTTCGTCATTTCGATCCAGGTGCCGCCGGCTGAAGCCAGCCACGTCGCCCAGGCCAGGTAAGCGCCACGCAGGCGAGGGGATTCACGCGATGAACGGAACCTACAGTCTCCCGCTGGTTGCGCTTTCGATCGCCATCGCCACGCTGGCGTCGTACACCGCGCTGGATTTGAGCAGCCTGATTTCGCTGATCGACCGGCCACGCCTGCGCTCCGGCTGGCTGGCCGCCGGCGCCGCGTCCATGGGCATCGGCATCTGGGCCATGCATTTCATCGGCATGCTCGCTTTTTCGGTATCGGTGCCGCTGGGCTACGACTTTGGCGCCACGTTCCTGTCGCTGGCGATCGCCATGTTCGTGTCTTACTTTGCGCTCAACGCGGTCACGCGTCCGGTGCTGAAGCGCGAGCGGCTGGCGGTGGGCGGCGTGCTGATGGGGCTGGGCATTGCCAGCATGCACTACGTGGGCATGACGGCGCTGCAGATGGAACCGCCGATCGACTACGACCCGTGGCTGTTCGTCATCTCTGTCGGCATTGCCATCGTGACCTCGACCACCGCGCTATGGCTGGCGCATCGGCTGAGCGTGGAAGACAAGTCGCACGTGATCATCAAGCGCATCGGCGCGGCCGGCGTGATGGGCGTCGCCATCGCCGGTATGCATTACACCGGCATGGCATCCGCGGAGTTTCAGGCCAACGCCATTTGCACCACCCTCAACGGCATCCGCGGACCATGGCTGGGCGCCACCATCGCGCTGTTCACGGTCACCATCCTGACGGCAACGCTGGTGGTCTCCCGCTTCGATGCGCGCACGGCGTATCTGCGCGGCAAGAACGATGCGCTCGAAGAACAGGTGAAAAAACGCACGGGCGAACTCGAAGGCGCGCTGCGCCAGTACGAGCAAACCACATACATCCTGGAGCAAACGCGCAAGCGGATGGAACAGGAGATCGAGCAGCGCAAGGCGGCGCAGCAGCGCCTGGAAATCGAAAAGGAAGAGCAGCATCGCCTGATCCACATGCTGGAAGAAGCGAACCAGCAACTGCTGCAATCGGAAAAACTGGCTTCGATCGGCCAACTGGCGGCCGGCGTGGCGCACGAAATCAATAACCCGGTCAGCTTCGTCAACGCCAACCTCAACACCTTGAAACATTGGGTGCGCCAACTGCTGGCCGTCATCGTCGCCCAGGAAACCGCCATCGGCACGCCCGCCGCCGAGATGCTCAAGCCGGTCGCGAAAATGGAAGGCGACCTGGATCTCGACTACGTGCGCAACGACATCATGATGCTGATCGACGAATCGATCGAAGGCGCCATGCGCGTACGCCAGATCGTGCGCGACCTGCGCGACTTCTCCCGCCCCAGCGGCGAAGAGTGGGCGCTGGCGGATCTGCACGCGGGACTGGAAAGCACCTTGAACGTGGTGCACAACGAGATCAAGTACAAGGCCAACGTGATCCGCGACTACGGCGAACTTCCGCCGGTCGAATGCAACGCCGCCCAACTCAACCAGGTATTCATGAACCTGCTGGTGAATGCGTCGCAAGCCATCAAGGAGCAGGGCACGATCACCGTAAGAACCGCCTGCTGGGGCGATATCGTCACCGTATCCATCACCGATACCGGCGCGGGCATCGCCGAAGAAGTCATCGGCAGGATCTTCGATCCATTCTTCACCACCAAGCCATTAGGGCAGGGTACCGGGCTGGGGCTGTCGATCTCGCATGGCATTGTCGAACATCATCGCGGGCGCATCGAGGTTGAAAGTCGCGCGGGTGAGGGGACGACGTTTACGGTTACGATTCCGGTGAGGCGTAGTGCGCGGGCGGCGTAGCTTCGACGATAAGCTGACTTGTAGGCTGGGATGCCAATCCCAGCATTCGGCATGTCACTAAAGAGCTGGATTCCATTCCGGCCTGCAATACTTAATGCTCGCCCCAAGACATTTTCTCGCCTGACGTCATTCCGGCGAAGGCCGTAATCCATGTTGACCGTTGCGTAGAACTTCTTTGAATCGACGTGTATCCCGCACGGATACAAATGGATTCCGGCCTTTGCCGGAATGACGATGAGGTACTGTGAGGCTTGCGTAAATAGACAGACATGTCGCTCAAATGTAGCCAAGTCCGGGTGCGGCTCAGAGGCTCCATTTTCCCCGAACAGCAATGGGCGAAGACCGAAATCCAGTTAAAAGTGGCATGCGCAGCCACAAGCCATTCAATACACAAACGGAATCAACCGCCACGTGCGTGCACGGTAATTATCGTATTCCGTACCAAACTGCGCACCAAGCAAGGCCTCTTCCGAACGAATGCGCGCGGACAACGGCAAAAGCATCAGCGCAGTGAGCAGGACACCGATACCAGAACGAAACACCAGCGCCCAGCCAAGCATGTTTATCAGCAGGCCAAGATAACTGGGATGGCGAACGCGGCTATAGACGCCGCTCGTGACCAGGGTATGCCCCGGCTGGATGGCCACCAGGCCGCTGAAGCGGCGACCGAGCACGAACACCGGCCATAGCCGCAAGGCGCCGCCCGCCGCATAAAGAATCAGCCCGAACCAGCGCAGCGTATCGCCGCCAAAAGTCCAAAAATCAACGCGATCGGTATAGGCGGAAAAATAGCAATGCAGCAACCCGATCAGGAGAAAGGCGCCCAGCACCCAGCGATTGCGGCGATCCTCACGCTCGCCCCGCCGGATGCCACCTTCGGTGGCGAGCGACAGCAGCGCCAGCGCAAGGGTGATCAACGCCAGCACCACGAACTGCGGCCGCGCAAGGAAAGCGGCGATGCCGCCGGCGCCGAACGCGGCGAGCGCGAGGTACGCGAGTATAGTTACGATGATCGCTATGGCTTTTACGGGCAACGATGTCATTCCCGTCTCCAGCATGACCCAAGGCATGTGACGACTGCCGCGCGGCAGGCAAGATGGCAGGCGGGCCGTTATGCCCACGGAACAGAAAAGTGAATCGCCCGAAAGCCGTGTCGATTTGCGCATACCTGGTTCGTCGCAAGGGCAGGAGTGGGGAAATGGCCCGGCCTGCTGCGCCTCCCCAGCTTCGTCATTCACTTGCGGAGATACGAGAATGCGCTTTCTATCGATAGTACGAATCGACGAGAACTCGGGCCTGCAGCCCAGCCCGAAGCTGATGGCCGACATGGGCAAGCTGATGGAAGAACTGACCCGGGAAGGAAAACTGGTCAACACCGCCGGCCTCATGCCCACCGCCGAAGGCACCCGTATCCGGCTGTCCGGCGGCAAACTGAGCGTGGTCGATGGTCCTTTCACCGAAGCCAAGGAAGTGATCGGCGGTTATGCCTTGCTGGAAACGGCATCCAGGGAAGAAGCCCTCGAGATCACCAAGCGCTTTCTGCGCGTGCACGGGGATGAATGGAATGTGGAATGCGAGGTGCGGCAGTTGATGACGCATGGTGAAACCTGCGGGTGACCGCGAACAGCCGATCGGAATATTTCCGATCGGTTACAGCGGATATCAGTCGTCGCGATCTGGACGTTGGTCAATGTGAAGCCTTTGGCATAACTGCGCAGGAGTGCTGCCGGAGAGTCATGCGTGTCCCATAAAAACATGGCTATTGGGCGCCGATGGACGTTTCATGCGCGCACTTATCCGGACTACTCACTCATGACTGGTTATTCGCCAAAGAAGCTATGCCGCGGCCGAGCTTTTGCGCTATACGAACAGCGGCTGGTCGGCCCATGACGTGGCTGCCGCGGAAACGATGTTCCGTAAGGTTTTCTATCCGGTGATCCAGGATTTCGCGCCGTACGCCAACGGCAATTGGGATTCCAGTTGCATGAAGGCGATGATGGCGATCGGCGTGTTCACCAACGACTGGAACATGTTCAACCGCGCGCTAGATTACTACTACAACGGTCCGTCCAATGGCGCATTGATTCATTACGTCATCAACGCGTACGGCGAAACGCAGGAGAGCGGACGGGATCAGGCGCATACGCAGCTGGGTATCGGCAACCTGGCCGAGGTGGCGGAAGTGGCCTGGGCGCAGGGCTTCGATCTTTTCGCTGCCTACAACAAGCGATTGCTGGCCGGCTTCGAGTATGTGGCCACTTATAACCTGGGCAACGAAGTTCCGTTCGCGCCGATGGTCGATACCACCGGCAAGTATCGGCACTACGTCATTTCCAGCACCGACCGGGGACAATTCCGCCCGATCTACGAGATGGTCTACAACCACTATGTTCGCCGCGAGAAAGTGGCGGCGCCCAACACGCAGAAAGTGGCCGAGCAGTTGCGTCCGGAAGGGCGGACGCCTTATGCGGACAATGTCGGTTTCGGCACGCTGCTTTTCACGCAGGATGCGGTTCGTACGCTGGCGCCCAGAGGTACCGGTGATGTGCCGAACGGATTCGCCAGTTGCGCGGGCGAGGGTACGACCTGCAAGGTTACGCGGGGCACCGGCCTGGTCGCTTATGGCGCGCGCGGCGTCTGGCACTATCGCGAGGTTGGTGCTGGCCAGTCGATCGTCTGCGGTAATGAGAAGTTCGGCGATCCGCTAGCGGGTGTGCACAAGACTTGTTCGTATCAGCAGTGATGCAAATCATGTCCGCTTCGCGATCGAAAGCGGACATGGCTTATGAAGTGGACTCCACTTCTAACGGCGATGCTTGTCGAGAAATTTCAAGGTGAGGGCGGCCACTTCATCGTTCCTGGTGTCCATGGCGAAGTGGCCCGCATCCAGAAGATGGACTTCCGCATGCTTGACGTCCTGCTGGTAGGCCCACGCGCCTTCAACGGTGAAGGAAGGGTCATACTTGCCCCAGATGACGAGTAGCGCCGGCTGATGTTCGCGCATGTACGCTTGCCACGTTGGATAGGACGCCACGTTGGTGCGGTAGTCGTAGAACAGGTCTTCCTGGATGCGCGCCTGGCCGGGCCGGCTCAGGAAGGCGGACTCATCCGTCCATGCATCGGGATCGTACCGTTCCGGGTGCGGATCGTGCCCAACGTGTCTTTGCTTGGCGGCCTCGGGTGAAATGAGGTTGGCGCGGAGCTGCTCGGCATAGGCGCTGCGATTGGCCCAATATTTTCGCCGCGTTTCCCACAAGGGACCAAGCCCTGCTTCGTGCGATACCGCATTCTGCACGATGATCGCGTCGACGCGTTCGGGATGGCGCAGCGCCAGGCGGAAGCCGACCGGGCCGCCGTAATCCTGCACGAACAGCGTGTAGCGGTCGATGCCCTGTTGTTGCACGAAGGCATCCATCACCGCGGCGATATGATCGAAGGTGTAGGCGAAACTGTCCGGTGACGGCGCGTCGGAATGGCCGAAGCCGGGATAGTCCGGCGCAATGACGTGATAGTGCTGCGCGAGTATTGGCATGAGCTTCTCGTACATCCTCGACGACGATGGAAAGCCGTGCAGCAGCAGTACCGTTGGATTCCGGCGACCGCCGCCCTCGCGATAGAAGATTTGCAGCCCATCGACGGACGTGCGCTGGTAGGTCAACATGCAATCTCTCCGTTATGGATGTTCACGGGAGTGGATATTTACAGGATGCGCGGTTATTCGCCCATCGCCAGGTCTTCGCATCGTCACAAAATCTCGACAAACATGTCGAAGCGTTGACAGGCGACGACAGCGCCACGCAAGCGAATCCATGTAGGTAGGGTTGTGACGGCAAACGCCGTTCTATTTGACTATGGCTTGTCGGCTGATCAGCCATGGTTGCGTCGCGTTTGCGACGAATTCGCACGACCGGGCAAAACGTGCGGCTGTTTGAATCACACCTACATGCATCGGGGAATTCTCATGAAGAGCAAGATCGCGCTGTGGTGTTTTGTCGTCTGCACGCTGATGGGGGCTGCCGGCATGGCATTGGCCTCCGACCAAGTAGTGGAGTCGGAAGTCGAGCACGAACAATTGATCGCCAACCCCAATGCCAGCAGCGGTAGTTGCGGCGTGGAGCGCTGGTCGGTCAAGACGGGTACGGATGCCGATGCAAGCCTGATCAATCTCAACAATCCGGTGACGCAAACCATTAGCTATCTGGATTCGTTGACGGCGCCCAGCACGTTGCCGGCCAACAACCGCATCCAGCCCACCGAGACCACCTTGTTCGTGGTCGACGCCACGCTGGTGGAATACAAATTGGAAACCGATTCCGATTATCACCTGGTGCTCAAGGATGCGCAGGGCAATACGATGATCGCGGAGATTCCCGATCCGGCGTGCGTGGGCGCGGGCAGTCCGTTCGCCGCGGGCATCCAGAACGCGCGCAGCGAATTCGATGCCAAGTATTCCGCCACGACCAGCTTCCAGACCGCGAATATTCCAGTGGAGGTGCGCGGAGTAGGTTTCTTCGATTTCAATCACGGCCAGACCGGCGTCGCGCCGAATGCGATCGAACTGCATGCCGTGCTCGACATCAACTTCAATCCGACCAGCGGTGGCGGTGATGTTCCGCCGGTGGCGAACTTCAGCGATTCGACCAACGGATTGACCGCGTCGTTCACCAACAGCTCCTCCGACAGCGATGGCACGGTGGTCTCCAGTTCCTGGAATTTCGGCGACGGCAGCACCTCCACCGCCACCAGCCCAAGTCATACCTACGCAGCTGCAGGCACCTACAACGTAACCCTGACCGTCACCGACAACGGCGGCAAGACCGGCAGCAAGACCAGCGCGGTGACGGTGTCTTCGGGCAGCGGTGGCGGCAGCACGCAATTGCTGGGCAATACCGGGTTCGAAAGCGGCACCGCATCACCCTGGTCGATAAGCAGCGGCGTGTTGTGCACCAACAGCACATGCTCCGGTGAGACGGCGCATAGCGGCACGGGCTTCGCGTGGCTGGACGGTTACGGCAGCGCTACCGTGGATACCGTTTCGCAGGCGGTCACCATTCCGGCCGGCGAGACGAGCGCGACCTTGTCGTTCTGGCTGCATATCGATACCGCCGAAACCAGCAAGACCAATGCGTACGACACGCTGAAGGTGCAAGTGCTCGATAGCTCCGGCAATGTGCTCGGCACGCTGGCGCAGTTCTCCAATCTCAATGCTGCATCGGGCTATCAGCAGCACAGCGTGGATCTGAGCGCCTATATCGGCAGGTCGGTCACGTTGAAGTTTATTGGGACGGAGGATTCGGCGTATCAGACGTCGTTTGTGCTGGATGATGTGACGTTGAATGTGCAGTGAGGAGATTTTCCACTGCAGAACAATTTCCTAGTGAATCCCTCTCCCTCCGGGAGAGGGTGCCGAGAGGCGGGTGAGGGTTCGGGCGAAGCGCGATGCTGACGTCTTGAAGTAAGTTTTTGACATCGCGCGCTAGTCGTACCCTCACCCCAAGCCCTCTCCCGGAGGGAGAGGGGCATTCGGCGACGCAGATTCCCATCGCAAGCGTGTCGTCGCTACACGATCGGCACTTGATGGACGTTGTTCTTCGGATCCATCCAGAACGCCTCATTGGCGAACCGCCCAAAGATCTCGCGCGGCAGAATCGGTTGACGCTCAACCAATTCCACCTTCGCTCGCACGGAGTGCAGCCCGGGCATGCCGACGCGGGCGTCGAATTCGTCGGCGTTGTAGTCGATATGGTCGAAGTCGTGTTCGTACCAGGGCTCGCCCAAAAACTGATATACGGCACGCATTGCCGAAGCCGGATCACGCACCAGGCTTTCGTAGGTCAGCATCAGCAGGTGGTTTTTCGCGTAAGGGCCGTAAAACGCTTCCTTGGTGGCCTGGTAGGCGAAGCCGACCATGCCGCGCGGATCGGTCAACGCCTCCACGCGCGAGTACACCGTGGTGTTGGTGTCGAAGCGGAAGATCTTGCTGACGCTTACCGGTTGCTTCTGTACCAGGCGTTCCATGCTGTCCAGCACCCAAGCCAACTGGCGCACGCAGGCAATCACTTTAACGCCGGGGAACAGCGTGTCGAGCAGGCGCATGCGGCTGCACCACAGGCGGCTGGTGTCGAACACAACCGCGGGGCCGGCTTCCACCGAATAGAAGTTTTCGACCAGTCCGCGCAACAGGGCCACGCGCTGTTCATCGGAGACGTCGAATGAAAAGTCGTTCTTGCTGCTTGCCTCAGCCATCACCACGCCCATGATGTCTGCCAGCGGGCTGGTCATGCCGGCACGAAAGCGCGGGTTCTGGTTGAGGATTGCGGCCAGCAAGGTGGTGCCGGCGCGCGGCAGCCCGGAAATGAAATGGAACTTCCGTGGCGAGCTGTTGGCAGGCATGTGGCAGTCTCCTCTGGATCGGTAGTGCGGCAGATTCAGGGCGCGGGTGCAGTCGATGCGCGCAGGCGCATTTCGTAGCCGACTTCGACCATGCTCGCTTCGCCCTTGCCGAGCACGCGCAGCAGTTCTTCGGTGGCGCGCTTGCCCATTTCGCGCACGGGTTGATGCACGGTGGTCAGCGGCGGCCACACCTGTGTGGCGATGGTGGTGTCGTCGAAGCCGCAGATGGAAATGTCGCTGGGCACCGATACGCCGGCTTCCGCGGCGGCCCAGATCGCGCCGACGGCCATATCGTCATCCGCCGCGAATATGGCGGTGGGCCGTTGCTTCAGCGCGAGCAACTTGCGCGCGGCGGCTACGCCCGATTCGAACGAGAAGCGGCCTTGAACCATATACGCGGGATTTTCCTTCAGGCCCGCGCGCTTCAAACCATCGCGATAACCGGCCAGGCGCCAGATGCCCGCACCGTGCTTGGGGTCGCCGATGATGTGCGCGATGCGCCGATGACCCAGCGACGCCAGATGCTCCACCATCGCCGCGGCGGCCTCGCGCTCGCGCAGCATCACGCCGATGCAGCCCTTGGGCTGGCGCGGGGCGATCGAGGCGAACGGAAGCTCGCTCTTGCGCAGGTGCGCGAGCAGTTTCGGATGATCGGTGATGGGCGGCGTAAGGATCAGTCCATCGGGCTGGTGCCGCGAGAGGATGCTTTCAACGCGCTCGACGAAGTCCGCCGCCGTGGAGACCAGCGGCTGCACCATCATGATGTATTGCTTCGCCTCGCACGCTTCCAGCACGCCGGCCTGCACTTCCATGATGTAGCTGGGTGACAGGTTGTCGTACAACAGGCCGATCATGAAAGAGCGATTGGTCGCCAGGCTGCGCGCCGAAGTGAGCGGCCGGTAGTTGAGCTTGGCGACGGCCGACATCACGCGCTCGCGTACCTGGTCGCGCACGTTCGGCTCGTTGTTGAGCACGCGCGAGACGGTTTTTTTCGAGGTGCCCGACGCGCGGGCGACGTCGTTGATGGTCACGCGTGACATGCAAGCCTTGATGTCTTCAATGGTCTGCTCCCTGCGCGGCGGTTGCCGTAATGCTCTGGACTGGAACGTTCCACCCGCTCACCTCGACCACCGGCAGGGTGGCTCCCTGCGTTTCGTAGCGCGCGGTCAGGGTGATCGACTCGCCGGGCCAAAGCGTCACGTCATTGTCAGTCCAGCGAATCGGCAGCACAAGCTCGCCGTGCGCGTCGTGCCGGATCGACAGGTGCTGGAACAGCGCCACGGCCTTGGACGATGCCGGCACCGACAGCGTCACGGTGGTGACCTCATCCTTTCCTTCGCGCCGCGTGGTCGCATGCACCTCGCTTGTCGCGCCGGGCAGGGACTTCAGCGCAGTGAAATCCGCGTACTGCGTCACCGGGGTGAGATACCAGTTCGAATGCGGCCAGTCGAGCGTGTCCTGTTGCGTGGAAAGCCAATAGACATTGCGGCTGACCGGCTTGCCATCGGCGGAAGCGAGGTCGAGCTCGATGAAATGGACCGGCGACAGGCTGGCGATGGATGGCAGCGTCGCCACGGTCCGCGTGTGATTGCCCGCAAGGTCGATACCCGGCAGGTGCTTTTCGTAACGCACGCTGCCATCCAGATTGCGTACGCGGATTGTCGCCTGCAGGCCATGCATGTCGTCGAGCCCGTGATTCACCAGCACGATGTCGTTGGCGTCATACGAATACTGGATATGCACCAGTTCATTGGCTTTCTTGGCGCCGAAATAAGCGCCGGCCGGATTCATGTAGTAGTCGTACAGATGCCAGTGCAACGATGGCCATGCATTGTTGAGCATCCAGTAGATCACGCCGGTGGCGGGCTTGGCTGCATCCATATGTGCGTTGAATGCTTCGAATTGCGCGCGGACGTTGTCGTAATTATCGAGCTGGGCCTTGGTGACGTAGTCGGCAAGACTTGTCGGCGCGCCGTAGCGTCGCGCCAGCGCCTTGTCGAAGGGCGTAAGCACTGCGAACGTCGACCAGTCCGCGGAGGCGTGGTATTGCCTCGCCTCCGGATATTTCCATAACGCTTCCTGCTCCTGCGGCGACAGCATGCGCTGCACATCTTCCAGGCGCGGGATATCGGCGCCCGCGCTGACCTCGGAATCGAAACCGAATGCGCCGCCCAGCTTGTCGGCATACCAATAGGCCGGTGGTATCCAGTCGTATGGCCCGGCCATCTTCATGCCGGAAGGGCCGGCTTCGGCAGTCGCCTGGTCGACCGCCGCCGAGACGATCGGCAGCGACCAGTCCGCTGCGCGCAACGTATCGACGTACATCTTCGCGATGGCAGGCGGCGGTGCATTGTCGCTGCCGATCAGGAAGCCGATCACCGAAGGATGGTTGCGCAGCAGGCGCGCTTCGCTGGCCATGGATTCCTCCGCCACCTTCGTGTCGGCGGCCGTCCAGGGCGCGCCGCCGGTCTTGGCGGCCGATTCCCATTTGTCGCAGCATTCCCAGCCTGCCAGCACCATGATGCCGTTGCGGTCGGCCAGATCGTAGAAGCGCTGATTTTCCAGCTTGCCTTCGCTGCGGATGGTGTTGAGGCCTAGGTTGACCACGTAGCTGAACTCGGCCTCCATGCGCTTGGAATCGTCGCGCAGGAACATGTCCGGCGCCCAGCCGCCGCCGCGGATCAGCAGCGGCTTGCCGTTGATGTAGAACTGGCGATAACCCTGTTTGGTGAGGTTCGAACTCACGCTGCGGATGCCGAACGTCGTGCTGGCCCGGTCGGATATCGCGCCATCGACTGCTGCGCTCATTTCCAACTGGTACAACGGATGCTCGCCCATGCCGATCGGCCACCATATCTTGGGGTGATCCAGCGCCAGGCCCGGCGTTGTTTGCGGTGAGAACGAAACGACCTGCGTTTGTCCGGCTGCGAGGTGGATAGTCTGTTGCAGAGAGACGCCGGCCACGGTGCCGCTGATCGTCGCATCATGCGCCACGCTGTCGAGATTCTTGGCGCTTACCTTGACCGTCAGCGTGGCGTGCGAGAGATCGGGTAAGGTCGAAAGCACGTACGGAAAGCTCAACTGGACCGGCCCGGTCTGCACGATATCCACACCGCGCCATGGCCCCATATTGTTGTCCGGCGGCGTGGGGTTCCAATCCACCCAGCCGATCGACAGGCTCTTCCTGGGATCGGCCGGATGCACCTGCATGGCAAGCACATTGCTGCCCGCGTGCACCCATGGCGTGACGTCGATGTCGTGCACGGGATAGGCACCTGCGACGTTGGCGATCTGATGGCCATTCACCCACAGGTCGGCGCTGGCGATGATGCCGTTGGTGCGCAGCAGGGTGTGTTTTCCAGTCGTGCCTTTCGGCAACGAGAATTCGGCGCGGTACCACCACGGCGTCACGAACAAATTGCCGCTGGCTTCCGGTACCTGCACCGCGCGCAGGTTGTCGCTGTAGAACACGTTCTTGTACGTGCCGTTTTCCAGCAATCCGGCCATGACGGTGGCGCGGCCGCTTACCGGATACCAGCCGGTGGTGGCAAAGCGGGTCGAAGAGATTTCCGCGCCATCTTGCTGGGCCTTTGCGCTGTCCTGTATCTGCCAATGATCGATCGCGGTGACGGAGCCGGCATCGAGGGCGACCTGCGTTGGCGTGTAAGCCGACTGCGCGTGCACGGCCGATATCGCGGTCGCGACGATCATCCAAAGCGCGTACTTGGCTGGAGTTTGCATGGCGTCAGGATTCCCCAAGATAGGCTTCGTGGATGTCGACCGGCGCGAACGGCCAGGACCGGCTGAGCCTGGCCCAGATCGCAAACACCACCAGACCGGCGGCGATCCACAGGCCGGACAGGATCAGCGACATGGTGGAGGCGGATACGTAGACATAGATCCAGCCCAGCAGCGCAATCACGCACGGCACCGGATAAAGCCATTGCTTGTACGGGCGCGGCAGTTGCGGCTGGCGCTTGCGCAGCACGACCAACGCGGCGATCTGCGCGATCGACTGCACGATGATGGTCGCGGTCAGCAGCATGTTGATGACGTCGGTGAGATCGAAGAACGTACCGATCGCTGTCACCACACCCATCGTAAGCAGTGCTACGTGCGGAAAGTCGTGCCTGGCATGCAGGCGCGCGAATATGGAAAGAAACACCTTGTCCTGCGCCGCCTGGAACGGCACGCGCGAGCCACCCAACAGACCGGTGAACACCGAGGCGAACGCGGTAATGATGATAAGCACGGTCATCACCGCCGCAGCCAGATGCCCCCAACTGCGCTCCACCACCAGGGACGCAACGGACTTGGACTGCGCAATCTCCTGCCACGGCGCCACGCCAAGCACGCTGATATTGAGCAGCAGGTAGACGACCATCATGGCGATGATCGAAACGATGATGGAGCCTGGCATCGTTCGCCCCGGATTGCGCAACTCGTCGCCGATATAGGCGGTGGTGTTGTAGCCAAGATAATCGTAGATGCCGATGATCAGACCCGCACCCAACCCCACAAAGAAATGGCCGCCGAACATGCCGGTGGGGTAGGCAAAGGCGAAACCCGCATTGAAGTGCGAGAAACCCGCCGCAGCCACGCCGACCACCGACACCAGCATGATGATCCACAACGCAACGGTGATCGCGCGCACCGATTCGATGCGCCGATACAACAGCCAGGTGACGATAACGGTGGAAGCCAGGTTGACCAGATGCACCGGCCACCAGCCCAGGTTGGGAAAGAAGAACCCCAGATACTCCACCATGCCGATGATGCCGGTGGACATCAGCAAGGGAATCGCCAGCAGCATGGTCCAGATAAAAAGAAACGGCATCAGCTTGCCGGTGCGATATTGAAAGGCTTCGCGCAGATACACATAGGTGCCGCCCGAACCCGGCATCGCCGCGCCGAGTTCGGCCCAGACCAGGCCATCGGCCATGGCGAGGATAGCGCCGGCGATCCAGCCGATCACCGCCTGCGGGCCTCCCATCGCCGCCACCATGATCGGAATGGTGATGAACGGCCCGATGCCGCACATCTGGGTCATGTTGATCGCGGTGCCGGAGAACAGGCCGATGGAGCGGTGAAGGGTGTTATCGCGGGAGTGTTGCATGCTTGCCTTGGTGGGGTGGGTCGTTAACGAGTGTGGCGACAGATCTGCATTGCCCATAAGCATATGTCCCGCCTGACGTCATTCCGGCGAAGGCCGGAATCCATGCTTCGTCCTGACGATGGATTGACCAGCTCCGCTGTTGTAAAGCGCTTCGGCCTTCGCCGGAATGACGGTTCGCTCTGAAAAGGCATCGCTGCAAACCGTAAGTTCGAAGCGTTGCCCAGATCCTCCCCCGCACGCAGGGGAGGGAGCCCATCATGGCGGGTCACCACTGCCCACGCACCCCAACCATAAACATCCGCTCCGAAAACGTCGAATGCGCAGGCTGGTCCGGCCACACCAGGTAATAATGCTGATACTCGTTGGTAAGGTTGGTGCCATCCAGGAACACCTCGGCATATTTGTTGAACTTGTAGGAAACCGACGCATCCAGATACTTCTGCGGCGCCTCGTACATCTCCATGCCGGTAATGCCGCCCACGCTGTCCATCACCGCACGCCGCGAACGGTAGTTGTACGCCAGACGCGCCTGGAAGTGATCGCTCTGGTACCAAACAATGAAGTTGCCGGATTCGGTCGAATTGTCCTGGAACGGAATGCGGTGACCGGCCAGGTCCGTTTCACCCGAATTGCTCGGCGCGTACGTCGCGTTCACCTCGATACCCGTCTTGGACAGGAAGCCCGGCAGGAAAGTGAAACCCTGGCGATAATCGAACTCCGCGCCGTGAATGCTGTTGCCGGTGCCCTGCACCGGTTCGGTGATCACGATGCAATGGTTGCGCACCACGCCATCCTCATCGGGCAGGGTGCAGTTGGTGACGCTGCCGTTCTTGATAAAGCTGTCCACGCTGATGCGGAACAAGGCCAGGCTGACCATGCTGGTGGGGTTGATGTAGTACTCCAGCGATGCGCCGTAGTTTCGCGAACGCCACGGGTTGAGGTTGGGGTTGCCGGTGGAAGTACCGTTGGAAACGCGGAAGATCGGCCCCTGCGGTGTTTCGGCCAGCGAGTAATTCAATTGCAAACCACCACCCCAGGTGCTGAGGTCGAGCGGCATCATGTTCTTGGAATAGGCCAGGCGCAGCTTCAGCCCCTCGGTGAGATCCAGCGAGAAGTTGGCCGACGGCAGCAGGTCGTGATAGCTGCGCTTGGTGATGGACGTGCCGGCATCGACGGGTTCATCGCCGTAGGAGCCCGGCGCGCCGCTCAAGTGCTGGGTGGTTTCCAGATTCGTGTGGATCATGCGCACACCGATGTTGCCGCTGTACGGCATATCGCCAATCGTGCCGTTGAAATCGCCCTGCACGTAGCCCGACAACTCCTTCAATCGCACCGCCCAGGTCGTGCCCGGCTCGCCCACTTCGACCGTATCGGGATACAGCGATTTCCAATACGAAACGGGATTGATCATCGCCGACGGATTGATCGCCCAGAAGTTGATGCCCGAACCCAGCAGGTTGGTGTACTTCTGCCAGTTGCCCGACAGCGGCGCCGCGGTATTGGGCATCTGTATGGCGGACAGCGGCCCGGCGCGGTAGTAGCCCAGTGCGTTGCCCGCGGTGCAGGCGCCGCTGTTCAACACCACGTCGGCGCCGACGTAGCGCACCAGGCATCCGTTCGGATCGCTCGCGCCCATGCCGGCATACACCGGCGTTTCCAGTGTCCAGCCGTCGTTGCTGGCGTTACGGATGCTGTTGCGCACGCCGAATTCCAGCTTGAAGCCGTCCTGGAAATCGTATTGCCCGTCGAAGCGCAAGGCATTGAGCGCCACCTTACGGTTGTAATCGCCGGAGGATTCCAGCGTCTTCATCGTCCAGCCGTTGGGGTTGGCAAAATCCGCGGCCAGTGAAGCCGGCATGCTTACCTTGATATAGCGGCCGCCAAAGTCCGCAATGATCGGCACCGTATTCTGCGGCACGCCGTTGGCGTTGAACACGCGGTTGCCGCCGAGCTGCGCGGGATAGACAAAGGTGCCGGGCGGTACGGCATCGTCAGGCACGCCTGGCATCAACACGTTCGGCCAGAGCGCACCGTCGGAATCGGAAATATTGACGTCGGTTTCCTGGTTCGTTTGCGAGGCGATGTCGTGAATGCCGCGCACGCTGGCGGTGAACGGGCCGCCGTTGTCGTAATCCAACTGCAGGTTGAAGTTCTTCGCCACCGAACTTTTCTGGATGATCTGCGAGTACGACTCCACATCGCCCGGCCACTTCTCGTACACCTGGGTGGTGTAGATCTGCGAACCTTCCCAACCGGGCTCCGGCGTGCCGTACGAACCGAGGGCAGGGCTGCCGGTGTTGCGCGATTGCAGCGGCACGTAGGTGGCGCCCTGCCAGTTGGTGGAGTTGACCTGGATGCCGACGTTGCGATCGTATTCGCGTTGCTGCGAATAGAAATAATCGCTGGTCACGCTGAAGCCATTGCCCAGATCCATCTGGAACGATGCATTGCCGGATTTGCGCTTGCGTTGCGTGGTGATGTCGTTGAGGCCGATATCCTGGCTGCCCATGAACACACCGTTGGACTTGCCGTCACCGTTGACGTCCACGCTGCCATCGGCGTTCTGCACGATCTGCGGTGGAATCGGCGCGCCGTTCCACGGCGTGAGGAAGCCGTTGTAGCCACCCGCGCTGGCCGCGTTCTCGCCATTGAGCACCACGCCGTACTGATCCAGGCCTTCGGTGGCGTTCATGCGCGTGGTGTTGGAGAAATCGGCGGCGATCAGCAGGCCCCAGCGGCCATGATCATTGAACGAAATCAGGCCATTGGCTTCCGGTCCCCAATGACGCGTCGTGCTGCCGCGCTCGCCATTGGCCGAATAGCTGTAGGTGAATCCGCTGGGCAGATCCCACGGGCGATACGTATGCAGGTCGATGGCGCCGCTGATGCCGCCGTCGGTTTCGTTGGCGGTGGAGGATTTGACCACGTCCACGCCGTGGAACAGTGTGGACGGCAACATGGTGAAGTCGGGCTGTTGCGAGTCGATCTGGTCCGCCGTGATGAACACTTCGCCGTTCAACATGGTGCCCACCTGGGGCAGGCCGCGCACGTCCACCGAAGTGCCCACGCCGGCATCGCGATTGATCTGCACGCCGGTGACGCGTTGCAGAGAATCGGTGATGGTGGTGTCGGGCAGGGCGCCGATGTTTTCCGCCGTGATGCTGTCCTGGATGTTGGCCGCCTGGCGTTTCAGGTCGATGGCGCGCATCTGCGACGCACGCACGCCGGAGACCGCCACGGTCGCCAGCGTGATCGCGTTCTTTTCCTGGTCGCTGTTGGCCTTGGCGTCGGATTTCTTGGCGTTGGGCGAAGACGGCGAGGGCGCCGGCGTGGTTTGCGTCGTGCTGGTCTGGCCGCCCGTCTGTTGATCGGCAAACGGCGATGCTGCCGCCGACGTCGACACGATGGCGAACAGCGACAGGGTGATACCAAACGACAATGGATGCTTGCGTAATACGGTGGACATGGGCCTTGACCTCGTTGCTGTTGCCTGTCGAACCTCAATTGCTCCGTGTATTCCAAAAACGTGTAGCCCGGCGGGGCCCGCCAGTTCGCCCGCCGTGGTGATGCCATCCGTCCTTTTTCCCCAACCTGCGGAGCGCGTGCCCCGCGTACCGCTTATTTCGAAACCGTGATGCGCGCCAACGCCCACTGGCCATCGCGTGGATCGCCGGTGGCGAAAACACAAAGGTTGCGCACGCCGGCCCCCGCCGGCATCGCAAGCGTTGCCTCAAGCTTTGTTTGCCCTTTCGCCGACGCCGCGCCTTGCAGCGGAAGGCTGGCAAGCAGCGGTCCGCTGCAGGTATCGGCGTGTATCTCCAATTCACCGGCCGCGCTGGATTTGGAACGCACTACGGCGTCCTTGGCTTCATCGCCGAAGCGCCAGGTGATGCGTTCCACATTGATTGCTACGTGCTTGGCGCCATTCAGCGGCGCCTGTGGCCACAGCCAGCATGCGTTGCCGATATCCATCGCGTAGATCGGCCGCGCTCCTTGCGCAGGTTTGCTGCCTTCCAGACGCGACGGTGGTTGATGAGAGCACGTCAAAAGCGCGCTGCTGTCGCGGCTCGATAAAGTGTTCTCATCCAGCACCTGTGCGCGTGGCGCGGCAAGTTCGAAACCGTCCGGCGTGAACGTCGCAGCGCGCAAGGTGGCCTTGCCCGATAGCGTGAGCGGTCCGGCATAGGGTGTGGATCGGTTGGTCGGTTGCGATCCGTCGGTCGTGTAACGCATCGTTCCGGATGCCACCTGATTGGCCAGCTCGATCCGGAATCCGCCATTCGTGCTTGCAGTGACATGGAAGGCCGGCGCGAATGCGCTATCGGCATAGTCGATGCCGAGCGCGCGATAGCGCGCCAGTTCGGCCGGCATGCGTTGCAGAAAACCGTTCCAATCGTGTGCGCTGTCTGGCGACCAGCCCAACTCCGCCAGCGCCGCGATGCGTGGAAACACCGCATGCTGATCGTGCGCGAAGGTGGGCATCTGTTCGGTCCAGAGGCCGCCCTGCACGCCGATGATGCGCTTGGCTTCGGCTGCATTCGCACCATTCGGGATAACGACGGTGTCGTAGGCTTGCCGCAATGTGGCGACGGGAGACGGCCCTTGCCATTCGTCCGGCAGGTCGGACTGATAGTGATCGAAGTACAGCGATTCCTGTGGCGTCATTACCACGTCGTGACCTTGCTGGATCGCCGCGAGCGCCACGCGTTCGTTGTCGTCGCCGTGCCAGGACATCACCACTTCGGGTGTTGGTAGTGTTGCGCCGGCGACCAGTTCGTCATCCCAACCGACCGGCCTGCGACCGTGCTGGATCAGATGCGCGGCGACCTGGTTGGTGAACCAGCTCTGCAGCTGATCCATGTTCGCCAGGCCCAGCTTGTGCATCTGTGCGCGCACTTCCGGCGAGGCGTTCCACTGCTGCTTATCGGCCTCGTCGCCACCGATGGAGATGTAGCGCGAGGGAAACAGTTGCATCACTTCGTCGAGTACGTCATCGACGAACTGCAAGGTTTTTTCGTTGGGTTTGAGCAGCCACGGGCTGACGCCCCAATCGCTCCACACCTCGGGGCGCTTGCCGGTAACGCCCAGCCATGGATAAGCAGCAATGGCGGCCTGCGAATGGCCGGGCAGATCGATCTCCGGCACCACGTCCACGTAGCGCTCGGCGGCGTAACGCACGATGTCGCGCACCTCGGCCTGCGTGTAAAAGCCGCAATAGGGCAGATCGGGCGATCCGGTCAGTTCACTGTCCAGGCCCACCGCCTTGCGGCAAGCGCCGATCTTGGTGAGCTCGGGATACTTGGTGATTTCAAGGCGCCAGCCCTGGTCTTCGGTGAGATGCCACAGCAACACGTTCAGCTTGTGCAGCGACATCCAGTCGATCAATTGCTTGATCTCCGCCACGCGCTGGAAATGCCGTCCGGAATCGAGCAGCAAGGCGCGCCATGCGAAACGCGGGTGATCGTCGATAACCCCGTAAGCCACCTTCACCGGCGCACCACGCGTCCATCCGGGCGGCGTCAGCAATTGCCATAGGGTGACGCTGCCGTAGAACGCGCCACGCGGCGTGCGTGCCGTGATCACGATGCCGGCGTCGTTCACCGCGATGCGACAGCTGGCATCGTCGGCGATATTGACGCGCGGGTTTACGTCGAACGTGATGGCGGGATGCGCGGCGTTCTCGGTCGCCATGTGCAAGTGCAATCCATTCGTATTGGCCACGCGCTGCACGAATCGTTCTGCGATGGACAGCACCTGTTGGCGATCCTCGCCGCGCACGGACACGACCGCGCCGTCGCCGATTTCGCTTGCACCCGATGCAGCAGGACTGGGCTTTGCCGGCAGCGGCAGCAACGACCATGCGGGAGCCGGCGCCGCAACGGCCATGCTCGCCGTCGCCAGCCATGCAAAGGCGATGCAGCGGAACCATGCCGATGGCGCGATGCGGTTCATGCACTCACCCCATCCGCTGCCGTCCGCAGCGTTTGCGCCGCCGACATGCCGCGCCTGAGGTACCACTGCGCCGCGCCTTGCACGCCATGGCGGCCGTGTTCGGTCACCCATACCGGCACCTGCGACAGCAGTGCGCTCGCGCTGCGCCCATGCAGAAACCGTTCTTCAAACGCGCTGCGCTTGAGCAGCTCGTAGATGGAAGACAGAAAACCGCCGGCCAGATACACGCCGCCGGTGGCCATGAACACCATCGCCAGGTTGCCGGTAAAACTTCCCAGCGCAGCGCAGAAAATATCTACCGCTTCCACAGCCTGCACGTCATTGCACGCAAGCGCCGCCGCGGTGACGGCTTCAGGCGTGGACAGCTTCGGCGGTTCTCCCCACAGGGTGCACACGACGGCGTAGATGGTGTGCAGGCCGGGGCCGGAGACGATGTGCTCAAACGGCACATAGCCGCCGTTAGGCGCCAGGTGCGTGAGAATTTCGCGCTCGCGCACGGAGTTCGGCGCGAAATCCATCTGGCCGGCTTCCGTCGTCAGCACGAAACCGCCATTGACGCCAGGAACGTGCACCGCCGCGCCCAGGCCGGTACCTGGACCGATCACCAGGGTAGGGCCGCCAGGCGCTTTGTTCGGTCCGCACAAGTGACGGCCATCGTCGGTGAGATGGCCATCGAGCGCATAGGCCAGCGCTTCGAAATCGTTGAGCACGGCGACGTCGTCCAGGCCCAGCGCGTCGCGTAGTTGGGTCAAACGGATCGGCCAGGCGAGGTTGTCGTTGACGACTTCGTCACCCACGATCTGGCCCGCGCAGGCGAGCACGCAGTGCTTGACCGTGGCGCGCACGTCCGTGTCGATAAAGGCTCGCAACAGTTCCGACAGCGCCGGGAATTGCGCGCACGCGAACACGCGATAAGCCAGCGTTTCCACCCCGTGGGCGGCATCCGGCGCGGCACGCATCCATGCCACACGCGCATGCGTGCCGCCGATATCGGCCGCCAGAAACGGCGTCGCCGGTATCACCGCCGATCGATCGGAATGGTCGATTGCCACGCCCAGCATGCCCCCCGGCATTGGAACTTGATATCAGCCTGGACCGGAATTGACACCGGTGTCAAGCGGTGGCGCACAAAGCGGTTCTGGGGGTGCTGGAGGAGTGGGATAGGTGGAATGGGCTAAACCGCGTGAAGGTTCTGATGTGGCGGCTCGCAAAATAATTTTCTGAGTGAGTCCCTCTCCCTCCGGGAGAGGGTGCCGAGAGGCGGGTGAGGGTGCGGCCGAAGCGCGATGTTCACTGCTTGCACAAGTCGTGGTAATCGCGCGCTGTTCGTACCCTCACCCCAACCCCTCTCCCGAGGGGAGAGGGGCTCATTGCGTCAGGCCTACGGCAATACTGGCAACGTCGGCATGGACCAGTTCTGACCTACTTGTCCCGTGCATTCCTGTATCGTCAACTGTGTGCCGGCAGCTCCCTCCGTCAGGCAATACTCGGAGCCGGCGAGACTGCTGTACAACAGATTGCGGCTACCCCCAACCCACCACTGCTGACTGGCGCTGCCCGTGCACTGATCCACGATCACGCCCGAACCTGCTGGCGAAGCGGCATTGGCGACGTCCAGGCAAAGATTGCTTTGCAGCCGCATGGTGCCGTCGCTTCCGAGCACAAAGGCTTGGGACTCCTTGGTTTTGTCGCAGGTCTGGGTAGTGGCCGCGATGTTGATGGCGCCGTTCCCCGCATCCACGCATAGGCCGTCGTCGCCCGTGTACAAACCGCGCAGCAAATTGCCGCCGCCATTGAAATGTTCGTTGTTGAGGACCGAGCTGGAGTTGACACACGCGGTGTCGGCGCCAGCGCTGGAAACGCTGGCCGTGTACTGGCCACCATTACCGCTGGGCGGCCCTAATATCGCGTCGCTGTAGGGCTGGTTGTAGCAGTTCGAATTGGGCGAACTCGCTTCGAGATAAGTGGTGCGGCCGACCATGCCCAGTGGCGAAATACTGGTAGCGTTAGTGAGAACGCTGCCAAGCTTGAAGGTTACGGTAGGGTGATAGAGATCGGTGACCGTAACACCCAGCCACTGTCCACCTTCATAAGCGACGTGGAACTGGTAGTTCTCGGTTTCTATCCAGTTGTAGGGCAGGCGGCAGGTGACGCGGGGATTGTCGCCACTGTGCACAACGCAATAGCTGCCGGCCGCGCCGGTCTTGTATTGCGTTGCGCCTTGCACGGTAAACACGAAGTTGGGACCGATATTGGCATTGTCTTCCATGCCGGCACGGCCGATATCGCCAGTGTCCGACAGAACGAATCGGGTGCTCCATAAGACATTCGCACGGTAACCCGGATCGGCCTGTACGTTGATGTCGAAATCGATCGACGTCAGCGGGGTGACCGAGGGACCCCATTGGTATTTGGCGTAGGTGCCGGGTACGTCGCCGGCATGGGCGATAAGTGGAAACAGCAAAAGCCACGGCAAGGTGCACAAGCTCTTTGTCGCCTTCATGATTGCCTCCGTTAGTTGGCCCCCTTGTTGATGACGCTAGCTATTTGCGTAAGCGAACGCTTGCCCGGAACGCAGACAAGGGCCCGAATGGAACAAAACACTCCCTGCCACGCCGCACGTTGCGGCATGTTTTTGATGTACGCGGTTATTCCCGACGATGAGCTTATGCGGGTGGAAGTCGATGCTGCGTGATAACGTTTACATAACCCGTTTCAATGGATGAGTTCGCTTGCCGACATTGAAGGCGGCGCATCGCGAATATCGGAACCCCAGGCCTTGTTCGGCTCGGGCCCCATCGTGAATACCAAGGTTCCACCATGCGCAATGTCGGCATGGCTGAACCACGGTTTGGTCCACGGCTTGCCATTGAACGTGGCGGATTGGATATACATGTTCTGCGTCGAGTTATTGCGCGCGACGATCTCGAAAATTTTTCCGTTGCCCAGATGCAACCGCACGCGATCGAAAATCGGGCTGCCGAGAATGTAATCGGGGCGGGAAGGATCGACCGGGTAGAAACCCATCGCACTGAGCACATACCAGGACGAGGTCGAGCCTTGATCGTCCATGCCGGGGAAGCCGTAGCCGGTGGCGTCGCTGCCGTACATCTCATCGAGAATGCGGCGCACCAGGGCTTGCGTTTTCCACGGCTGGCCGCTCCATGCGTACAAGTAGGCGGCTTGCTGATCCGGCTGGTTGCCCTGCACGTATTGCCCAATCATACCGGTGCAATCGCGACAAATGCCTTTAGGATGGTACGGCGTGGAGAAGAATGCATCGAGCTTGACGTTGAACGCATCGCGTCCGCCGAGCAGATCGATCAAGCCTTGCACGTCGTGCGGCACCAGCCACAACGTGGACCAGCCCGAGGCTTCCTTCATCATGAAGTTGTAGTACGGCTCGCCGGGATCGAACGGTGAAATCCAGGTGCCGTCCGCGGTTCGGCCGCGCATGAAACCCACCGATGGATCGAATACGTTGCGGTAGTTCGCGGCGCGGCGCAGGAACATCTGCGCGTCATCCGTCTTGCCGAGCCGGTGGGCGACATCGGCCAGCGCATGATCGTCCCAGGCGTATTCGAGCGTGGTGGCGACACCCGCCTTGCCACCCGCGTAGGGCGGGCTGGGATTGCCAGGCGGAACGATATCGGCGATCCAGCCGTTCTTCATGTATTCGGCCAGATAACCGCGTGGACCGTTTGGATCGGTCGCGTTCTTGCGCAGGTAGGTATAGACGCCTGCATAGTCGAACGGAATGCCGCGCTGCCATGCACCGTCGTACAGGAACACCGCGTGATCGCCGTGGAACGAGGTATCCATATAGCCGCGCTCGCGCGCCCGATCCAGCTCCGAATGCATGATGTCCTGCACCACCTTGGGTTCAAGCAGCATCAGCAGCACGATCTGGTTGCGGCCGGTATCCCAGAACGGCACCGGTCCGTAGCGATCGTAGTTGGCGATCTGGTCGTGACCGTTGGTGTCGACGAAATGCTCGCCTTTATGCGCAACCAGGCGCGGACTGGCGAAGGCTTGATATAGCGTGGAATAGAACAGCATGCGCTGCTTCGGCGTACCACCGCTGACTTCCACGCGCTCGAGCAATTTCTCCCAGGCGGCGCGCGCCTGCGCATGCACGCGCGCGAAATCCCAATCCGGATCTTCGGCGCGCAACCGCTGCTCGGCCTCTTGCGCGCTATGGCCGTGCGCGATCTTCATCAGCACCTGCTCGCCGGCTTGCGTATCGAAGGTGACATAGGCGCCCGCATAGCTGCCCGACACGCTACGCCGATCGGCCTGCACGTCCTGGTCGCCGATGCCGAAGCCTTCGTGCTCGTGGTTGGCGCGGAAGGTGCCGAAGGCGGTGAATGGACGCGAAAATTCGGCCACGAAATATGGGCCATCCGATCCATCTTGCGCATGCTTGTTGGTGCTGACGCCACGGACGGTGCGATCGTCAACCACTTCCACATCGCCTCCAGGCCGGCGCAGGTTGATCACGACGTTCGCGCGATGGCTGGCCGGAAAAGTGAAGCGCATCAGGCTGGTCCACTGCGTTGTGGTCAGTTCGACGCGCGTGTGGAAGCTGGCGAGATCGACCGCGTAGTAGCCGGGCGAGGCCTTTTCGCTGGCCTTGTCGTAATACGAAGGGGTGTAGTCGGGTGGTACGGTCCAGTCGCCGACCACCGGCATGACCATCGGCTCCGCGCGACCGCCGTAGGTCGAACCGCCGCCACCGGTGAAGCCGATCATCGTCGGACGGTTATAGGCGTAGGAGGTGGCGACGCCGGTTGGGTAACTGAGATCGACATTGATATTGACGGGTGCTGCTTCGGTCGTGCTTTGCGGCAGATGCGCGCCTGGTGAGGTCATGCCCGTATACAGCGGCTCGCCTGGAGGTGGGGCGTTGCCGATCAGGGATTGTTTGTCCAGAGGTGCGGTGCCGACCAGTGGGTTGGCTTCGTCGATGGGGGAGGGTGGCGTGTTGTTGTTTTGGGCTTGGCTTGTGTTGATGCTTCCGAGAGTGAAGATCGTCAGTGCGATGGCTAGAGCGGCGTACCGATTGCGTGGTGAAGAGACGCGGCAGCGAAAGCATGCAAGCAATGACTTCATGGTTTTTCTCTTAGGCGAAAATAGTGTGTGCCCACTGCCGTGCCTTTCCTTCAAAGCGAACCGTCATTCCGGCGAACGCCGGAATCCAGTAAAAAATGACGTGCGCAGCACTCGACATAGAGTTCGTGTGCTTCGCACGACGTATTCGAACTGGATTCCGGCGTTCGCCGGAATGACGATTCGGCTCTTTGTAGCGATCTGCCAGCGGGTCGGATGCGGGCTCCGCTCGCCATACCCCACCCCAACCCTCCCCTGCAAGCAGGGGAGGGAGTAGAGCTTCGCGTTATCAACCACCATCACCAAACTTGTACGTCAGCCCCAAGTAATACTGCCGCCCCGCATACTCCAGCTGATACAACCGCGCCGTCGTATCGCCACCCAGATATTCACGCGCCGTCGCGTGATTCACATTGATGATCGACGCCGTCACCATGAAATGCTTGGTGAACTCGTAATCACCATTCAGATCGAGCTGGCGATAGGGGCTCGTATAGATCGGCAAGCCCGAGGACAAACCCTGCATGGTGCGGCCCGTCCAATTGTTGGTGACGCGCAACAGGAGTCCGTTCTTTTCATAGAACAGCGACACGTTCGCCGCGAACTTGGCGCTGCCGATCAGCTCCGACTTGCCCACCTGGGTGTCGCCGAGCGAGACGGGCGTTTCGTTGGTCTTGTTGAGCGTGTAATTGGCGATATAGCCAAAGCCCGATTTGAACGTGTGCTGCGTGTAGATCTCCACGCCCTTGGAGGTACCCGAGCGACCATTGGCGTTGGTGCTGTACTGCATGAAGTTCTCTTGCGTACCGCCCACGTTCACGGTGATGTTGTTGACGGTGACCGGCACGACGAAGTTCTTCACCTTCTTCTCGAACAAGTCCACGCCCACTACCGATTCGGGCGCGTAATACCATTCGCCCGCCAGGTCGAACTGGGTTGCGGTGAAGGGTTTCAGGTCCGGGTTGGCGCCGCTGCCGTACCAGCCCGGTATGGGGGCACCGAACTGCTTGCGATCGTTGTAGTACGCCTGGGTGTTGTTGGTGAGGCTGCCCAACTGGGCCAGGTCGGTGTAGTTGGCGCGGGCCATCGCCTGCGAGCCGGCGGCGCGGATCACGAAGTTGTTCGGCAGCGTCCAGGCGATGTTGAAGCTGGGCAGAAGCTTGTTGTAATGCTTGCGAGTGGTGGCGTTGGAGAACGTCTCGATCACCGATTGCTCGCGCGGCAGGTATTGGAAATCACCCGGTGCGCATGGGCCGCCGGCGATGTTCTTGCCGGTGGTCGGGCAGATCAGGATGTTGCCGTTCGCATCGTGGTAGTACACCGCGTTGTTGGTGGTGATGTCGTCGGCGACGGTGATGTCCTGCCCGGTGCTGACGAAACGCAAGCCCACGTTGCCGCGCAGCGTGCCCGTGTCGAAGTTCGCCTGCACGTAGGCAGCCGAAATCTTCTCGCGGATCGTCGAGGTGTCCTGCGGCTTGTTGAAAACCACCCGGTCGTAGGTCGCATTGAGGTAGTTGTAGTAGGCCGGGAAATTGATCGCCGGAAAGACGCTGTCGTTGTAGGCGCCGGTATGCCCGTTGAGCATGTATGGCATCAGGAAGCCCGCCGGCAGCTGGCCGGCGTTCGGATCGCAGGTCTGGAACTGCAGCGTGGTGCCCTTGCAGTACCAGCGCAACTCGTTGCTCTGCTGCTCGGCCCGGTTGTCGCGATACTTGATGCCGAATTGCAGCGATTGCATCCAGCTGTCGTCGAAAGCCCAAGTGAAATCCGCCTGCGCGAAATTCTGCGAGGTGCTGGTGTTCACCATGTTCGAACCGGTCGAGCCCAGATCCACCTGGCCCGCACCGGCGAGCATGTTCTGCAGCACATTCGGCGTGGCCGAAATGGTCGGCTTGCCGTTCAAGGTCCACGCAGCGCCGTTGCTGCCATCCACCCACTGGCCATTGACGAAATTGCGCGGCTTGGCGGCCATGCCCAGCTCGATCGACGGACCGCCCGTGGCCCAGGTACGGCCGACGTTGAAGGTTCCGCTGAGGTTGCCGCCGCCATCCCACTCGCCTTCGAGGTTGACGGTTTGCGAGGTAGCCTTTTCGACCGAGTAATTGCCGTTGAGCCACGGGATTTCAGTGGAGCAGACATCCACCGTCTGCCGTTGCGCACCGGTGACGGGGTTGGTCGTCGAATTACAGCCCGTGCCCGCCGGCGGAAGCACATAGTTCACGCCGGTAACGACGGTGTGCGACGGGTCGAACGTCAGGCCATTGGGCGCAAGCAGTCGGCCTTGCTGGTCCGCATAGCTGCCGGTGGGCAAGCCCCACTCGGGAACCTCCAGCGTATTGGTGATCTGCGTCTGGTCACGCTGGAAGCGGAAGTAGTTGCCCGTTAGCAAGAAATGGTCGGTGGGCTTGAACTGCATGGTCGCCTGCACGCCGGTGGACTTCAGATCCAACTGGTTACGGCTAGTGGCGAACTGCTGCGGCATCCAGTAACCCGAATAGATGTTGCCGGCCTGGTCGGTTACGCCGCCACCGGGCCACAGCGCGAGATTGGGCGCTACGTCTGCGCCGTACTGCTGGTGATGCACGTCTACCGGCGGCTGGGTGCACGTGGTGAAGTCGGTACAGTTGTTGGACCACCAGTGCCAGCTCGAACCATTGGCCATGTAATCGACGTCGCGGCGCTTCAGGTACGAGCCCGCGACCAGCACGCCGAAGGTTTGATCCTTGTTCTTCCAGGACCACAACGCCGAGGCTTGCGGATCCTTCCTGGCGCTGTTGTCCGAGCCTGCGCCGTTGATGGAGATAAAGCCATCATTGGCCTTCATTTCCAACGGACGGCGCGTGCGCAGATCGACGTTGCCGCCGATGCCGCCTTCATCCAGGCGCGCTTCCAGGCTCTTATAGAGCTTGATGTCCGAGAACATGTTGGCCGGCATCAAGGTGTAGTTGAACGAGCGCGTCAGGCTGGCCGAGGTATCGGCCGAGGCGACGTAATTGCCGTTCAATTCGGTCAAGGTGAGTTCCGGCGCCAGGCCGCGAATGCTCACCGTTTTGCCTTCGCCGGATTCGCGCGTAATGACCACGCCGGGTACGTGCGCCAGTGCGTCGGCGATGTTCTTGGCGGGAAACTGCGCGATGTTCTGCGCGTTGATCACTTCCACGATGGAGTTGGAATCGCGCTTGTCCTGCAGGTTCTGGTTGATCGACTGGCGAAAGCTGGTGACGACGACGGTCTGCAGGGTAGTGGGATTGGTGGTGCCTTCCGCCTTGGCGGTCGCGGCTTTCTTCTTTGCGCTGTCGGAGGTTTGTGCGGGCGGTGTTGGGTTAGTTGTGCTTGCATCAGACGAAGATGTCTGTGCGGCAAAGGCGACGGCGGGCATTCCCAGGCCGCCACTCAATGACAAAGTCGCCAAGGCGAGTGCGGTGTACAACGGCTTGCGTGTAGACACGTATGGCAGGTAACTCATTGCGAAACTCCCCTTTCTGGTGTGCGCGCTTCTGCAGTGGGCGCGGTCATTCCCCTGTTTGAATCACGTGCTGCAACTGCGTGATTTTTTTGCTGCTGCGGACCTCCCTCCTCAACTTGAATCGATTGAAAAATCAACGTCCAACAGGCTCTGGGCCCGTTGTGACGGAATGCTTCAAGGTCTCGAACGTGGCGCGGTTGGCGCCTGTGTTTGGCTTCGCCAAAGCGGCACGTTGCCGCAGGTCATGGCGTAGCCGATGCGCAACAAATGGCTGCGGGAATGCGTGTCGTTGTTATGCCTATCGTGCAGCGAGTGGATGCGGGCGTGTTTGCCAGCTGCATCGTTCGAACATTGGTGCAACCTTCCGAGCCGCATGGATCGTTGATGTTGCCAGCATCGCGCGATAGGCGGAACGCATCGACGGAACAGGCTATTTCCAGCCTCAGCGCGGAGGAAGGTAGCGATGCGGCAATGGTTTCTACAGCGCGCAATAGACCCCACGAGCGCAGCGACACGGCCTGCGCGCGGGCCTTTCATCACGGAAATACGGACGGCTTCTGATCTCATGCAGCAGCTTCCAAACTCCCCACGATCCGGCAGGCAGAAAGCAGCGACACTCGCGCGTCGCCCCGAGGCGCGCGTTGATAGCTCTTCTCACCCTTGCCAACTCATTCAGATCTTCACAACGGCGATGACCTGAATAACCTTATTATTTGGATCGATCTAATTGTTGTGCGGCAAATTAATACGCCGACGACGCGATAAGTCACGCTGCATCGCAAAAAATGTGGTGGTGACGTGAAGGGATTTGGCCATGCGTTTTGAAGCATGACGATCGGACCAGGATATTTGTCGGACCATTGGCCATGCTATGGAATGGCGTGCACGACACGGCTTTCAACAAAAAACGATAAGGGAAGGGCGGATGACGAACAACATCGCAGTAAGGCGCGCGAGCGCCTGGATAAGCATGGTCGTTGCCATGGCCATTGCGTCGACAGCGACAGCGGCGCCGGATGATGCAACGGTCTGGAACGGCAAAACAGCGCCATTGGCTACGCCGTGGACGGCGGAGGTATCGCCCAGCAACGCATTGCCCGATTATCCGCGTCCGCAACTGGCACGCCCGTCATTGGAACATCCGCAATGGATGAACTTGAACGGCTTGTGGCAGTACGCGCCAAGTGACGGGCATGGCGCGCCGCCGTTTGGTCATACCTTGAAGGATCAGGTGCTGGTGCCGTATCCGATCGAATCGGTGCTCTCCGGCGTGCAAAAACATGCCGACGACATGTTCTACCGCCGCCTGGTGAATATCCCAGCTTCTTTCACTGCGCACGGCCAGCACGTGCAATTGAATTTCGGCGCGGTGAACTACGACGCCACGGTCTACGTCAACGGCAAGCAGGTGGCGCAGCATAGCGGCGGCTATACCTCTTTCAGCGCGGACATCACCTCGGCGCTTCGCCCGCACGGTCCGCAGGAAATCATCGTCGCCGTGCATGCGCCGGTGGACGCCGCCAACATCATGGTCGGCAAGCAGCGGCTGAAACCCGAAGGCATCTTCTACACCGCGGCCTCCGGCATCTGGCAATCGGTATGGCTGGAACCGGTACCAGCCACCAGCCTCGCGCAACTGACCTTCATACCGGCGCGTAGCCTGGATGCGTTCGACGTTACGGCGAAAGTGCAAGGCAACGATGCGAACGCCACCTTGCATATCACCGCTTACGCAGATGGCAAGGCGGTAGGCGAAGCAAGCGGACCAGCGGGCCAACCGCTGCACCTGACCATCGCACAACCGCACCTGTGGAGCCCGCAAGACCCCTTCCTCTACACCTTCAAGGCCACGCTCGCGCAGGGCGATCAGCACGACGAAGTCACCAGCTATGCCGGCCTGCGCACCATCGCCATCGAGAAAGTGGGTGGACGCAATCGCATCGTGCTCAACGGCAAGCCAACCTTCCTGCTGGCCACCCTGGATCAGGGCTACTGGCCGGATGGCATCTACACCGCGCCCACGGATGCGGCGCTCAAGTTCGACATCCAGAAAACCAAGGACCTCGGCTTCAACACCATCCGCAAACACATCAAGGTGGAACCGGCGCGCTGGTATTACTGGACCGACCACATCGGCCTGATGGTATGGCAAGACATGCCAGCCATGCCCACCGACCGCAACGACAAACTCAGCGACACCGACAAAGCCAACTTCCGCGCCGCCGTCTCCGCCATCATCGAACAACTCAAGGGCGAAACCTCGATCATCGGCTGGATCCCCTTCAACGAAGGCTGGGGCCAATGGAACATCCCCGCCGCCGCCGAACTGGCCGCACAAATCAAACACCTCGACCCCTCTCGCCTGGTCGACGCCCGCAGCGGCGCCAACTGCTGCGATACCAAGGGCGACCCGCATGCGGGCGATGTCTACGACGTACATGACTACCAAGGGCCAGGTTTGCCCAGCCCGGATGCACAACGCGCCGCTATCGATGGCGAGCACGGTGGCCTGACGCTAGGCATTCCCGGACATGTTTGGCCGAATACGCCGATCAATCCTTATGGTGCAGTGAAGGATCGCGATGCGTTGAATGCGGGTTACGTGGCTAACACTGCGGTCTTGCGCGACAAAGGTGTACCGAAAGGAATGTCAGGCAGCGTGTATACGCAGATCACCGATGTGGAGGGGGAGCACAATGGGTTGTTTACCTACGACCGGAAGGTTGAGAAGGTGGATGAGGCCAAGGTGCGGGGGATTAATGAAGAGACGATACGGGCAGGCAGTAAGCCCTAGGCCGCAACGCTCCGAATGAAGCGTACTCCTCGCTTGTCGTCACCCCAGCGCAAGCACCCAGCGAAGCGCTGATGCGCTCCCGTCGCCCCGGCGAAAGCCGGGGCCCAGCGTCTTTGGCTGTCGACGCAGCGAAATGGAAAACAGGTAGCCACATCGGCTACCTTAGCGACAGGGCAGGGAAGGGGGACCCATATGGACAGGCTGGTTCAGCCGACTGAAGCGACATCGCCGCCGTTTAGTTTCGTGTGGCTCGAAAAGCGCATCGCTGAATGTAATCAAGATATAGACGATACGGTGATGACGCCCTTTGAGCGCTACGCTGTGATCGGCGTGGTCGCCACAGGTGGCTTGAGCATACTTGCCTATCTTTTACTGCGTAATCGATTGGGTCTGCAGATCGTACAAGCTGGCGTGGTATTGCAATGGGCCTTTGCTTTGATCGCGTTGATTCGAATCGGCCATCGGGCATGGCGCGCCTATAAACGGCAATACATGGAAATTGCAGCGGATCTGGACAGTTTCTATGTACGTTACCGACAACTGATAGAGGCCCTGCGGACCTACCCCGCGCCGGAAATTGCCAGGCATCTACGTTATATCCGGGATCGAAAGACAACACTTATCTATCGACATCTTCTGCTAAGCGGCGGCATGGAGAAACTAGGCATTTTGCCTTTGGTGGCGTTGCTTTATCTGCAATTTAGAGATTGGTCGTTTGGTGACTGGAAGGGGTTGCTTGATCACGTCCATTTGGTGGGTGGTCTATTGCTCTGGATGCTCTTGATCACCTACTGCATTGTGTGGTGGGCAGCTCGTACTAAAGGGCGCCTTGATGTCTACGAGGCGTTACTAGCGGAGGCTAACGTAGGGAATGCAGAAATAGATGATTGAAACCAGATTTACGGGGGAAGTGCATGTCTAATGAGTTAAAGATCGGAAGCAAATCCTTTGTTCTCGATGATCCGAAGGGCGCGCTGGGGCGAATAACACCTGAGGAACGCAAAGAACAACATCAGGAACACACTTCGTCAGACACCATCGTTTCTGTCTTGCGACCGGAGCTGAGGCCGCCGGCACCCATTCGCCCATCCAGCTTTGCACCGGAAGATATGGTGCGCTCGCGTGTCGCCTTCTATGAGGGACTTGTATCAGGTCGAGCTGGGCTCCCGGGAATCGTTGCCATGTGGCTGTTCGTGGGACTACCCACAATTTTTATAGGGCGGGAGATTTGGTTTCTGTGTACTGACCACTTACCCACGTTTAGCGAGGACCCCGCGCGATTCCTGCTTCGAACACTGGGGTTGATCGTAGGGGAAGGAATTCTCTTGGCCGCTATTTTGTTTTTGGTTATTAGCACCTTGTCCACATTTGGGCCACGAAAGCCTTCATAGCAAACTGGGTCTACCACACCAAATCTTCACCTGATCAAACGTTAGGGTTCGCGCGCGGGAACGGATCAGGTTAAATTCCTGAGTTGATGCGTACGGAAAGCTGAAAATGCGCTATGCGCGTACCACTGCTGCCCCTGCATTCGACAGCCATCCTTATGGATTTCAGGCTTGAATCTTGTCACTGTCCCACCGTTTGAAACTTATCCCGATGATGCCGTTTTCAGCTATGGCTTTTTCAAGGTCCGCCTTAGCAGCTTCATTAACGAAGATCCGCGCAGTAAGTTCAGGATCTACAAACACAGTTGGCGCTGTCGGGATGAGGTGCTCATGAAATACAGGCTTTTCAACGTAATACGCCTCTATCTCGGAATGTTCCCTATCCAGGCATTCGAGTACGTTTGTTACGTTGTAATAATATTCAACCTGACCATCGACATCCACTTCCAACAACTGGCCGAACTGACCCAGAAATTCACCCAGCACGCTATGCACCTTGGCATTTACGATCAAGCCTGGTGATGTGAAGGGGCTGACATCTGCGCGTGGTCGTCGCTTCTTGCGACCTTCATATTCAATCGTTGTCAACCGCGGCCTGCTGACCCAATGGAGCGGGGAGCCATGGCCTTCAAACTGCTTCCAGAACTCAGTGCTCCTCGTAGCGTCGAATTCGATATCGTCGGCGTGGGTTAGCCCAGCGACATCGTTGGTCCATTTATTTGTAATTTCCCAAACGCTCATACCAGATGCTCTTTCTTGTATGGAAATGTTCCCTTCAAAATCCTGTCCTTGATCGCTCTCAGTGCCGTTCGGCCGACGTTAGCATCTGTGGCGCTCACTTTTGCCGCCCTTGTGAGTCGCAGATAGACCTGCCCGTGGTAAATCGAGGTGTGCAAAGGGCGATGCTTGGAGGCAGTCGGAAGGCTGGCAATCTCTGATTTCTTGAATGAAGGAAGGTGCACCCCGTTGTCCTTATCGTTAATGGCAATGTGCCATCCAAACAAGAGCAAACGGGACAAGCGGGCCTCGGGCTCTTTCCAGGCAACGATATGATGGGATTCGACTTCTCCGCTTGGTTTCGGGTCGTCAGCGTTGGCCATGTTTCTAGCCAGCGTCTTGGAGTGCCCGGTATCGGTGCTCGCCAGCTCCTTGAGCGCGGCAATTAGAAACATATTTTCTGACTTTGGGGGCAAGGTCTCGCCGTTCTCATATCGAATTTCTTCTTTTATTTCATTAAGAAGTTCGACGTTGCCAAGCTTGTATCCCAAGCCTGGGGAAATCTGATTCAGGGCAATCCTCATGTCTTCCGCGTGAGAGCGAAAGCGCTTGAACGGATCATCATTTTTGACCGTTGCGTGTTTTGCCATAACCTTCCTTGCTCCTTGAGGCTTAATATCCGCTTGATGCGGCCTTGGTGCGGGCTTATGCGCACCAGGCTTTACCCATTCATTTATTTCGATCCCCAACAATATTTGCGCAGGCGCCCCACAAATAGCCGAACGAGATTGCTATACCTTTTGCCGCCCGTCCCCGGAGGACGCGATAATCACGCTGGCCTCGTCAATATTGGCCATGGAGCGCACTCACGTCAATCAGGCATCATATGTGGAAACCGGGCGACTCATCCTGTCCTGGCTTTGACGCTGAGCTTCAATCATATGCCACAGCCACATCCGTATTGTTTTTTTATAAAAATCGCGGAGATAAAATCGGTGCGCGTTTCCTCTTTGGAATGAAATTTGCTCAAATCCGCCATACCCGATTTTCACTTGGCGGAGCGTAGGGTGCGCGCGCACAGGGGAACTTAGGGAGGAACCCCGTCATGAGAGCGATATATCTGGCGCGTCGCCTGGCGATGCAGGCGTCCTTGTTCCTGGTGTTTGTCTTCACGCCGTTTGCGGTGGCTATCGCAGCGTCCATCCCGTCCATCGATCCGGCTGTACCGCGTGTCACCGGCCATCCCTGCGTGGTTGAGCTGTTCCATAATCGCGCCTGGCCACAAGACTTCGTTTCCGCCAGCACCGATCCCACCATCAACTACACACCGCCTGTCGCCTGTCCACCTCCGTGGTCGAAGGTGATTTTGCAGGTAAGTGTGCAATCCAGCCGGCGCTCGGCCGTGGAGTCGCTGGGCATCGATCTCAACAGTGTGCGGCTGTTTCGCGGCGCCGTGCCGCGGTACAACGGCAGCTCCAGTTGGCGTATCGAGCGTGACCTGACCGATTACAGCGCGCTGTTCAAAGTGCCGCAGACAGGTCTGATCTTTAGCAGTCAGGAGGATGAGAATGCGGATAGTGTCGATGCTTTCGCGTTCACTGGAAGCGCGAGGCTGTTGTTCTATCCGGCCACCGCCGCCAACCCTGCGCCGGGCGTGCCAGACGCGGTGATCGCTGTGAATCAAGGGACGCCTGTCACTCTGCCGGCCAATATCGTGCGTGCATACCTGGACGTCGAGGGCGATTATGAGGACAACCCGCTCGATGGCGGAAGCATTCCAACCGATTACTCGCAGCAGCCGTTCTGGTACACCTGCTATCAGACCTATCCGGCCGACGAGTCGCTTCGGACTGCCATCGCGAGTATCTACGCGCCCGGTGGCCAGCCGCTCGTGCACATCTTTCCGCCTTTTCAAGGCTGCTCTGGCGGTAGCTTCCAGGAGATCACCGTAGATGTAGATGGCACGCCGGCGGGCATTGCTCCCGCATTTCCGTTGGTCGTCGCGGATTTGAACCCGTTTGTCCTCAACAGTGCGAACCAGCCGATAACGACGCTGGAGATGCTCAATTTCAAGCCATATAGAGTCGACCTCACACCTTTTGCGGGAGTCTTGAGCGCCGCCGTTCCTCACGACATTACGGCGAGCAATCCCCAGCCGTCTGACAGCAGGAGCAGTGGCACCACACTGCTGCTTTATCTTGATCCTCATAGCGGCCACGTAACGGGAGCCGTTACCCTCAACACGCTTGCCACGGAGATCGGCACGCCTTCCGTCGTCGACACCGTCGAACAAAGCGGCAACATCGTGCAGGGTGACATCAAGACGCAGCAGCAGAGGGATTTCCAGATCCATGGGTTCGTCATTACGTCGCAAGGTCGTATCGATGCGTGCGTTCATCAGACGAGCCATTTCAGCAATACGCAGACGTTCTATCTGGAAAGCAACGCTCTGACATTGAATGTTCCGGTCGACGAGTTGTACAGCCAGAAGATTTCACTGGCCAGCACGGTGCAACAGACCAGCCAGCGCAAGATCGGCAACTGGGTGATCGGCTGGGATCGCACCACCGTCCACTATCCGCTGGAAATGACCTACGACATCCTTGGCCAGTCCGACAACCAGGGCGACACCGAACTTGACGGTGTCGCGCGCGGCACCGTGGCGGTGAAACAGAAACGCGTAGTCGATGGCGACCATTACCGGCCGGGCTTGGGTCATTTCACCACGCATGCGGAAGCGGGCTTCCGTTCCGTTCGCCTAAGCGGTTTCGACGAACCAGACCCGTTCTGGGAAAGCGCCACCACGCGCGATTACAAGGACAACTACGGTAGTTGCTATCGCGCAAGCATGACATCCAGCAACGGGGCGATCACCGCGATCAACAAAGGGCAGGGCTGCCCGGGCAATCACAACGCCGTGATCTGGTTTGCGCATCCTGATGGTTCGCCCGCCAGTAACTGGTGGCAGTAAGGAATCAACCGATAGCGTCTCGACCGCCGGGCGCCCAGGGTGAAGTTTGCTCCCTCTCTCTCCTGCATCGCGGGAGAGAGAGTTGCTTGCGGCGATCATCTAACGCATGCGTGAAGAAACGAAACCATCGACTAGCATGATGGGCGTCAGTGTATCCTTCTGCCAACCTCCGCTACTCGCTACCAGACGCCGGCATAAGGAAGAATCCATGTTGAAACGATGGTCGTTGCTCGCCGCGATTGGCATGGCGCTCGGCATGACGAACACCCAGAAGGTCGCCGCCAGCGACGCACCGCGCCAGCAACTGGCGGAGCAGACCTGCAGCGCTCTGAAACAGGCTGCAGCGGCGATTCCCGGCAATGGCCCGATGATCTTGCCCAGCTATCCCGGCATGCAGGGCGAGGATCCTGCCACGCGCGCCTTGCAGGATGTGGGTTTTGTCTACGACAACGCCTTGGCCGGCATCGCGCTCAGCGTTTGCGGTGCGCCAGGACAGACGCGGCGCATTGCCGATGCCTTGCTGTTGGCGCCGACCAGCGATGTCACGTACAAGGATGGGCGCCTGCGCAACGCGTATCGAAGCGGTGCGGTGCAAGACAACAAGGTCGTGTTGCCTGGTTACTGGCAAAAGCAGGGTAACTATTGGAGCCAGGATCCCTATCAGACGGGCACTGCCTCGGGTAATTCGGCGTGGGCTGCGTTGCTGTTGCTGACCGTTTACGACAACACGCACGACACTCGTTATCTCGATGGTGCGGTCGCGCAGCTGAAATGGATCGCCGCACATACTTTCAACGCGACAGCACCCGCAGGTTACGAAGGCGGTGTGTTTGGCTACGACAACAAACAGATCGTGCAGCACTGGAAGTCGACCGAGCACAACATCGACATCTACGCCGCAGCAACCTGGGCCAACCGGGAACGCGCCGATGCAGCCCTCGCGCGGCAGGCACAGATGGCGGGCGCCTTCGTTGCCGCGATGTGGGATGCGCGCCAGCAGCGCTTCTTTGTCGGCACCGGCGAGGATGGCAAGACCATCGACCGCAACAAGTCTGGGCTGGATCAGGAAATCTGGCCGTTGCTTGCGTTCCAGCCACATCCTCCGGCGTGGAGGTCGGTATGGACTTTCGTCAACGCCAACCATCGCATCGGCGACGGTTATGGTTTCAAGCGCCAGCCGGATGGCATGTGGACTGAAGGCACCGCCCAGGTCGCCGCTGCGTTGCAAGCCAGCGGTGTGCCGGTGCCGGATGGCCTGTGGCGGGCGATCGGTGTGCAGCGTAGCGACGGCGGCATGCTGTATGCGACGCCGCAGCAGCGCATCGTCACTTCATTCGCGATCGGCCCTTTGTCCACTTACGACGATTTTTTCTATTACCACCATCCACATCTGGGTGCGACCGCCTGGGCTGCGCTGGCTGCCAAGGCGTGGAATCCGTTTGTTGGTAGGACTATCGAACAACCGGCCTTGACCAGGGGGCGGAAATAAAGGCACCTATTTGCGCGATATGACGCTTTTGAGTTGCCACGGCTTTCTGAGTGGTATCTAGTTTGAAATTTTTTTGCACATAATTCGCAGCTAGGCACAGGTCCCGATTCTTGGTTTGACACGAACGTCCACTTGGCACATGCGCAACGTAGGCCGGGATGTCAATCTCGGCAGAACATGCATGAGAGGGATCACCGATGAACGCTCAAGACATCCGGACGGCCATCGATCAGCATTGGGCGGCGTCCGCGGCGGGTGATCAGGTCGCTGAACATGACATCTACCACGACGATGCCGTATGCGAATACCCGCAATCCGGCGAAATCATTCGTGGTCGGCATAACTTGCAGGCGCTTCGCAGCCATCATCCAGGCAGGCCATCCGGGTTTGTGGTGCGGCGCATTGTGGGGCAGGGCAGCCTGTGGGTTACCGAGTACGTGATCAGCTATGAAAGCGAATCGGTGTATACGGTCAGCATCATGGAGTTTCGAGATGGAAAGGTGGCGCGGGAAACACAATATTTTGCCGAGCCGTTTGCTGCGCCGGATTGGCGTGCGAAGTGGGTGGAACGGAGAGCGTAGGTTCGCTTGGTCGTCATTCCGGCGAAGGCCGGACGTAGTGCGCAGCGCGGAGAACGTCCGAAGGACGGCCCCGAAGGGGTGAGCGAAGCGAATCATCCATGCTGATCGTCGCACGGACTTTCATGAGTCGATATGCATTTCGCATGGATATAAATGGATTCTCACCTTCGTCCACTGCTGTCCGGGGAAAATGAGGCTCTTCAAAAAATGCGCGATGTGCGGGAATTTCCCCAAAAAATTCAACGCTACCGAATCGTCATCTCAGCGAAAGCTGGGATCCAGTGCCTTTGATGCTTTGTAAGTCGCTGGATCCCAGCTTTCGCTGGGATGACGAACGTTTTAGTCATTTTTGCAAGACGCACACACACTTTCCCCGGACAGCAATGGGCCTTCGCCGGAATGACGGTGAGGTATCTGCGACCACTTGCCAGCGTTTAGCAGATGGTCTTTGCAGAAAAAAACGCACCGCTTTCTGGCTCTCATTTTCTGACTATGACAAGATCACTCCGACCGGACAGCCACGCCAACCCATGAGCCTTCCCCACGCAAGCATCCCCGACTGCTTCAGCGAAGAAGTAATCATCACGGCGCCTGTCTCCCGTGTATGGGAGCATCTTGTCAACCCCTGCAGCATGAGCGAATGGCTAGGCGGCAGCGATTTCTCGGTCGAGGTGGAGACAAGCTGGGAAGAGGGCAGCGCCATCGTCATCCGCGGTATGCATCACAAGCGGTTCGAGAACAAAGGCGTGGTATTGACGTTCAAGCCGCGCGAGGCGTTGCGCTTCACGCATCTGAGTTCGCTTTCTGGCCTCGCGGATTTGCCAGGCAACTACACCACGCTGAGTTTCGTGCTCGAAGGTGCCGGAAGCCGAACCACGCTGAGGTTTTCGGCATCCGGCTTTCCCACCGAATCCATCTACAAGCATCTGCGGTTCTATTGGCTCGGAACGCTCGATATCTTCAAGCAGTACGTCGAAGCCTCATCCGTTCTCTAGCGGCGATGCCGAAGAATGAGTTGATGAAGCTGCTCGCACGCCACGGGAATCTGCGCTTGGCTGACGGTGGCGATCCCCAGCAGCAACCCCGATTTCGCATCTGTGCCGTCGCTATACCAAGGCGTAAGCGGAACAAGCGCCAAGCCGCTGCCGATCGCGCTCTGAATCACGTCGACATCCGACACGCCTTCGGGCAGTTGCAGAACGGCGGCCAGCCCACCGATATGCACGCGATAGCCCTTGCGTTCCAGCGCCGCTTGCAGCGCCTGGCTGCGTGCGGTGTAGAGGCGTTTCGATCGGCGCAGGTGCCGCATGTAATGTCCCTCGCGCATGAACTGTGCGATCGCGCGCTGCACGGCGGGGCCGGGCGCCGAACCAAAGCACAGTGCGAATTCGGCGAAGCGCGTTACGAGATCAGCGGGAGCGACGATAAAGCCGAGCCGGAGCGCGGGGCTGATGGTCTTGCTGAAGGAACCGATATGGATGACGCGGCCGGCGCGGTCCAACGATGCGAGCGCCGGGGCGGCGCGCCGATGCAACTGCAGTTCGCCGAGATAATCGTCCTCGATGATCCATGTGCCCGCGCGCTCGGCCCAGGCGAGCAATTGAAGCCTTCGTTCCAGCGACAAGGTTGCGCCCAGCGGCGCCTGCTGTCCCGGTGTCACCAATGCCAAGGTTGCGTCGTGCGCTTTAGCAATGCCGTAGGAAACATCGATGCCATCTCCGTCCACCGGAATCGGCACGGTCACCAAGCGCGCAAGTTCGAGCGCCGCGCGGCTCTGGAAAAAACCAGGGTTCTCCATCCAGGCCTTGTGACCTGCAATACCAAGCACGGCCAGGGCCAGGCCAAGGCCGCCGGTAAAACCGGTAGTGATGATGATCTGCGACGGGCGGCATTCGATTCCGCGCGCAAGCGCAAGGTGCGCGGCGATCTCGCGCCGGAGTTCGATTTCGCCGCGCGGATCGGGATAAAACGCAGGCGCAGTAACTTCGGCGCGCGCGGCCTGTGCGCGTAGGCGGGCGAGCAGGCTGGTGGGAAATCCCTCGGACGCCGGCACGCCCATTTGAAAAATGCCCGGTTCGGCCAGCAGGTGCTGGTATAGCGCGGGCGGTACGTCTGCTTCCGCGGAAAGGCTTGCCCGCTCGACGCCGGCGGGATGTTGCGCCACGGTGGTTCCGCCCGGTCGCGAGGTGGCGATCACTTGCTCGTCGGCCAGGCGGTCGTAGGCGGCCTTGACCGTTCCGCGGGCCACGCCCAGTTGCGCGGCCAGGGCAATCCACGAGGGGAGTTTCGCGCCGGGTTGCAGCACGCCGCTGCTGATGGCGGTGATCACGCCCTGGCGAATCTGCTCGGCCAGGGTGGTGCTGGCGGAGCGATCGATCTTGATGCGCAGGGTGGACGCCATGGCGCATGGTACATCCAAAAATCGGGTTTCTGGTTCTTTTTAATGCGCCTGATCCGGCGCAGCATGATCGCCGCCATCAGGAGTTCCTCATGAACACCAAGATCCTTTTTCCAGCCCTGCTAACCGCCGCGCTGATCACGGCAACGGCGACGGGCGCCGGCGCGCCGCGCGAGACGGTCAAGCCCAACTTTGCCCATGCCATCAGCAACATACCCGGCAAATCGCTGGTGGCGGTTGAGGTGACCTATCCCCCAGGCGGCGCGTCGTTACCGCACACCCACGCGAAGTCCGCTTTCATCTACGCCTATGTCGTATCCG
>CBJMMB010000013.1:0-44180 GCA_966430775.1 uncultured Dyella sp.
ATATCCGCGTGCACGGTATCGGCTTCTTCCACCACTTCCAGCGCATGCAGGTCGAGGCGGCGGAACAGCGCGCGGTCGTGCTCCACGTCGGGGTTGCCGGTGGTGAGGAGTTTCTCGCCGTAGAAGATCGAGTTGGCGCCGGCGAAGAAGCACAGCGCCTGCACCGCATCGTCCATCTGCTGGCGGCCGGCGGACAGGCGCACCATCGATGCCGGCATCAGGATGCGCGCCACCGCGATCGTGCGTACGAATTCGAACGGATCGAGCGCATCGGTGCCGTGCAGCGGCGTGCCTTCCACCTGCACCAGCTGGTTGATCGGCACCGACTGCGGATGCTCCGGCAGGTTGGCCAGCGTCTGCAGCAGGCCGGCGCGTTGCGCGCGCGTTTCGCCCATGCCGACGATGCCGCCGCAGCAGGTCTTGAGGCCGACCTGGCGCACGTGTTCGAGCGTATCCAGGCGATCCTGGTATTGGCGCGTGTGGATAATTTCGCCGTAGAACTCCGGTGCCGTATCCAGGTTGTGGTTGTAGTAGTCCAGTCCCGCCTGCTTCAGCGCCTGCGCCTGCTCGCCGCTCAGCATGCCGAGCGTGGCGCAGGTTTCCAGGCCCAATGCCTTCACCGCCGAGACGATTTCCGCCACCTGCGCCACGTCGCGATCCTTCGGGCTGCGCCAGGCGGCGCCCATGCAGAAGCGGCTGGCGCCGGCATCCTTGGCGGCCTTGGCGCGCGCGACCACGGCGTCCACCGCCATCAATTTCTCGGCCTTGACCCCGGTGTGGTAGCGCGCCGCCTGCGGGCAGTAGCCGCAATCTTCCGGACAGCCACCGGTCTTGATCGACAGCAGGGTGGACACCTGCACCGCATTCGGATCGTGGTGCGCGCGGTGCACGCTGTGCGCACGGTGCAGCAACTCGTTGAAGGGCAGGGCGAACAGGGCGACGACTTCGTCGCGGCTCCAGTCGTGGCGAAGAGCGGCTGCGGTCATGGGGAGGCTCCGGGAAACCGGCGCACAGTGTGGGATTGGCCTGACAGGCTGTCAACTCGATTCGCTGGCGAATGGTTGACGGCCTGATTGCACCGATAGCGACTAAGGTTCAGCGTCGCTGCTTTTCTTCTTTGCCAGCGGTGCGCCCAGGCGAAAGCGGCATACATGCCCGCCGCGCACGATGCATTCCATGTGGTGGATGTGCCGCCCGCTGGCCGCTTCCATGTAAGCCAGGTCGAACTTGCACACGCTGGGGTGCTGCCTGGCCAAGGCGTGGAAGACACAGTTGAATGCCTCGACCTGCCACTCCTCGCCATGCCGCGCAGGGACGGCTTCATAGCCGAGTGCGTCGAGCTTTCGCGCCAGAGCGTGCACCACGTCGACGAGTGGCGTATCAGGCGACGGGGCTATTTCGTGGCTGCCCAGGCTGTGCCCGAGTTCGCGCAGCGCCGTTTCCATCGCCGAATCGCCGAATCGTTCCTGCCATTGCGCCAGCAAGGCGGCGGCGATCGTGCCGTAATTGCGTGGAAACAGCGCGCGCCCTTCTTCGCTGAGACAGTAGCGGGCGGTGGGACGGCCACCGCTGGGCGCCGAATGCGTGCGTTCCACATAGTGGCGTGCGATGAGGGCGCTCAGGTGCTGGCGCACGGCATTGTGGCTGATGCGCAATTGCGCGCACAGCGATTCCACCGTGCCACCCTCGCTGGCCATCAGCAGTTGCCGCAACAGGCGCTGCTGCGTGGTTCCCAGCTGCCTGAGCGCCGTCATCGTCTCAATGCGCCTTGTTCGGGAACTGTTTGGCGATGCCGCTGGCCAGCGCGTCGGCAATCGTATCCATGTGTGCCTGCATATCTGCCCAGGTGGCCTGTTCGCCCTTGGTATCGCCGCTCATGATTTGTTTTATCTGTGCAGCATGATGCGCCACGTGGGTGGCGAACAGGTTTTGCACGGCCTGCTCCGGCAGGTTGGGATTGGCGCTGGAGAAGAACTTGGCAATCGCGGTGACGTTGTCATTGAGATCCGCCATGGCCTTTTGTTCACCGGCTGTGTCACCCGCCGCACTGGCGTCGGTCAGTGCCTTCACGCCGCCCCAGTGGCCGGCCAGCAATTGCAGTGTCTGCGCACCGGCGGCCTTGCCATAGAAGCCACCTACCGCATCGGCGATCTGCTTGGCATTGGCGACCACCGCGTCCGCCGCGGACTTGGCCTTGGCACTGTCGTGAGCATGTACAGCCATGGCGTATTCGCGCGTATGCACGACGTGGCCATGCCACAACGAGCGCATGGCCGCCTGCAATTGCGGCGCACTGGGCGAGCTGTCCTGGGTGGCCATGGCCATGTCATGCATCGGGGATGCCGCTTGCGCGAACCCGGCGGCTGCGAGGGTCGTGCCGGCTAGTACAAACAAGATGCTTCGGATGTTCATGAGTCCTCTCCGTTATGTCGCGTGATGCGACTCCGGATGAGTGTCGGCGCCTGCCATTTTCGCGCAATATATCTATGTGTAAAGTCGGCGTATCAATGGTTTGGCAGGGTTTTGCTGAACTTGGCCGCCACCGGGCGCCCTCGCTGGGACGGAAGGGACAATAACTGGGGCATTTTTCAGAATGCTGGCGGTACCTCTACCATCGGCGGGTCATCCATCGAAGGAGCCGATCCATGAGTACAGCAGGTCAGGGCAGTGCCGGGAATGTCATCGCCGCCATCTGCAGCTTGTTCATCCCAGGCCTTGGCCAGTTGGTGCAGGGACGTTTCCTGAAAGCAGTGCTGATGTTCGTGCTGGCCGGTGTGCTGTGGATTTTCTGGATGGGCTGGATCATCCACCTTTGGTCGATCCTCGACGCGGCGATGTTCAAGCCCAACCGCTGACGCGTCCGCCCGCGCATGGATGCGCCACTGCGCTGGTTATCCGCCCTGCATCGCTGGCTGCTGCCGTGGCGTTGCCTGCTATGCGGCGACGCCGGCGCAAACGGCATCGACTTGTGCGCCGATTGCGCGTCCGAACTCCCCCGCAACACCCATTGCTGCCAACGCTGCGCCTTGCCGCTGCCGATCGCCGCGCCACTATGCGGTCGTTGCCAGCGCAAGCCGCCGCCATGGGATGCCGCCTGGGCGCCATTCCGTTATGCGTGGCCGCTGGACCGATTGGAAACACGCTTCAAGTTCAGCCGTGATCTGGCGGCGGGCCGCGTGCTCGCGACGATGTGGCGGCGCGAAGCGCATCCGGTCGAGTTGCCGCACATGATCATTCCCGTGCCGCTGCATCGAAAGCGGCTGAGAGAGCGCGGCTACAACCAGGCGCTGGAACTGGCGAAGCCGCTTGCACATGCGCTGGACGTTCCCTGCCACCACGATCTGCTGCAGCGAATTCGGCATACCGATGCGCAAACGGGGCTCGATGCGGTGGAACGCCGTCGCAATTTGCGCAATGCCTTTCGATTGCGAGAAGGCGAATCGCTGCCCGCGCATATCGCCGTGCTCGACGATGTGTTTACAACTGGCGCCACACTGGCCGAATGCGTGCGCGTGTTGAAACGTGCAGGCGTAGCACGTGTGGACGTCTGGGCATTGGCACGCGCACCCATATCCGGGCGTTGATGTAAGCGTAGGTTGGGTTTAGCGGATAGCCAGTGCGATCACGATGCCGATCCACAACGCCAAACCCACCCAATTATTGTGGCGGAATGCGGCAAGGCACGCATCGCGTTCGCGATGGCGAATCAACCATTGTTGCCAACCGAACAAACCAGCCGCCGCAGCAACTGCCAGCCAATACGGCCAACCCAGATGCGCGCGCGTGCCGATCATCACCAGCGCAATCACCATCGTGCCCATCAGCACGCCGATGATCGGCACGTCCGCATCGCCGAACAGGATCGCGGTGGAGCGTGCGCCGGCCTTGAGGTCGTCCTCGCGATCGACCATCGCGTATTCGGTGTCGTAGATCACCGACCACAAAATGTTCGCGATGAACAGCAACCAGCCTACCGGCGGCACGGTGTTCTGCACGGCGGCGAAGGCCATCGGGATAGCCCAGCCGAAGGCGGCGCCCAGCACCACTTGCGGATAATCGGTGTAGCGCTTGGTGAAGGGGTAGAGCGCGGCCAACGCGGCGCCGATGAAGGAGAGCTTGATGGTCAGCGCATTGGTCATCAGCACCAAGAGGAACGAGAACACCAGCAGCGAGGCGAACACGATCAGCGCCTCGCGCGGCGTCACCCGGCCGGCGGCGATCGGCCGTCCCGCCGTGCGGGCCACCTGCGGATCGAGGTGGCGGTCGGCGTAGTCGTTGATGGCGCAGCCGGCCGCGCGCATCGCGAACACGCCCAGGGTAAAGATGATCAAGGGCTTCCACGGCGGGAAATCGCCAGCCGCCAGCCACAGCGCCCACCAGGTCGGCCACAGCAGCAGCAGGGCGCCGATCGGCCGGTCCATGCGCGTCAGGACAAGGATGTCGTGCGCCTTCTGGCGGTGACGCTCGGGCAGTTTCTGCAGCAGCACGTCCAGCACACGCGCCGCGCGGGTGGAGCTGTCGGCGGGGCGCGGCGGGGGCGATACCCGGCCGGTGACGGCGGCGCGGGAGCGGTGGGGAGCGGGTGCGGGAGCGGTGCGCCGCGGGCGCTTGCGGGAGGTCGGTGCCATGAACCTTAGTGTAGCGTGCCCGCTTTACCGGTTTACGCCACGGCGCCGGACCAGTAGTACATTTGCGCTGGCCCGGTCGAGGGCTGGATCGTCGGGGTGGACGAGCATGGGTACTTTCATCGGACATATTTCCCTCATCGTGCGTGATCCGACGCGCACCGCCGAGCTGTTCGCCGACGTGCTCGGCGCGCAGGTGATCACCGACCAGCCGGATGACGAGGGACGCCCGCAGACCTTCGCCAAGTTCGGCGGCGTGTGGTTCGTGCTGCGGCAGGGCGAAGGCCCGCCTTCGCGCAATGGCGACCACATCGCCTTCGAAGTGAGCCGCCGCGAATTGAAGACCTACGCGGACAAGCTGGCCACGTTCGACGTCGAGCATTTCATGGCGCGCGAAGACACGCTTTATTTCACCGACTACGACAACCACGTGTTCGAACTGGATGCCGGCAGTTCGATCGATGAATCGCTGCGCGGCCGTCTACTCGCGTAGCAGCAACCGGTAGGCCGGATTGTCGCTTTCGTCCATGTGCGGATAACCCAGCGCGGCGAGGAAATCCTGCAGCAGCGCCAGTTCGCTCGGCGGTACCTGGATGCCGACTAGGATGCGGCCGTAGTCGGCACCGTGATTGCGATAGTGGAACAGGCTGATGTTCCAGTCCGGATGCATGCGATCCAGAAAACGCGCCAGTGCGCCGGGGCGTTCCGGAAAGTCGAATCGATAAAGACGCTCATCGCGCGCCAGCGGCGAACGGCCGCCGATCATGTGGCGCAGATGCAGCTTGGCCAGTTCGTCGTCGGTGAGATCGAGCACGCCGAAATCGTTGGCGCGAAAGGCTTCGACCAAGGCCTCGCGTTCGCTGCGCAGCGCGGTCTGTACGCCGACAAAGATATGCGCGGCTTGCGCATCGCCGATGCGGTAATTGAACTCAGTGATCGCGTGTTGGCCCAGTGCGCTGCAGAAGCGCCGGAAACTGCCGCGCTGTTCGGGTATGGTCACCGCGAACACGGCTTCGCGTTGCTCGCCCACTTCCGCGCGTTCGGCCACGAAACGCAGGCGATCGAAATTCATGTTGGCGCCGGACACCACCGCCACCACCGCGCCATCGAGCGGACCGTGCTCGGCCACGTATTGCTTGAGGCCCGCCAGCGCGAGCGCACCGGAAGGCTCGGGAATGCAGCGCGTATCCTGGTAGATGTCGCGGATCGCCGCGCAAATGGCGTCGGTATCCACGCGCAGCACGTCATCCAGATATTGCTGGCACAGCGCAAACGTCTGCGTGCCGACCTGCTTTACCGCAGTGCCATCGGCGAACAGACCGACTTCATCCAGCACCACGCGCTCGCCGGCCTCCAGCGCACGCGCCATCGAATCGGCATCGCTGGCCTGCACGCCGATCACGCGTACGTCAGGACGGCGCGCCTTGATCACCGCCGCCACACCAGCTGCCAGGCCGCCGCCGCCGATCGGCACGAATACGGCGTGCAGCGATTCGGGATATTGCGCCAGCAGTTCCAGCCCGATGGTGGCCTGGCCGGCGATCACGTCCAGATCGTCGAACGGATGCACGAAGGTGGCGCCACGCGCCTCGCGCAGGCGCTGTGCTTCCGCCTGCGCGTCGCTGTAGGAATCGCCGTGTAGCACCACCTCGGTATACGCGCCGCCGAAACGGCGCACCGCATCCACTTTTACCTGCGGCGCCGTCACTGGCATCACGATGGTGGCGTGAATCTTCAGGCGCGATGCGGCCAGCGCCACGCCCTGCGCATGATTGCCGGCGGAGGCGGCGATCACGCCGCGCGCGCGTTCGGCCGCATCAAGCTGCGCCATGCGGTTGTACGCGCCGCGCAGCTTGAACGAAAACACCGGTTGTTGATCCTCGCGCTTGAGCAGCACCGTCGCGCCCAATCGTTCGGACAGCAGCGCCGCGCGCTCCAGCGCCGTGCGCTGCGCCACGTCGTACACGCGCGCGGTTTCGGCGCGCTGCACTACCGATGCGGCGGCGGTCGCTGCATCGTTATCCGCCAGCCTCGCATTCATGCGTGTGTCGCGTGTTGAACCTGCAGTACGTCGACCAGCTTGCGCGTTTGCTGCAGGATCTGGGTGAGTACGTCGTTGTCACCACGCACGGTCAGCAGCAGGTGCGATACGGCAGGGTCGGCCGTTGGGGCGACGCTCAAGGTGTCGATGTTGTGTCCGCGTGCGGCAAACAGGCCTGCGACGCGCACCAGCGCGCCGGCTTCGTTCTGCAGAAGGATGGAAAGCGTGTGTTGCATGGCCTGTTCCTGTGGTGTGTCGATCGATCGTGTTGATGCTTAGAAACTGTCGGACGCGGCAGCTTCGCCGGTGTGCGCGACCGCGCGCGCCGGAATGAAATCGCCGGTGATCATTTGCGAGTAGTTGGCGCCGGGACCGACCATCGGATACACGCCGGCATCCGGATCGATCATCACTTCGAGAAACGCCGGCCCCTCGAACGCCAGAAATTCGGCGATGGTGGCGGCCAGATCCTCGGATCGTTCCAGCCGGCGCGCCCAGGCGAAGCCGTCGGCTTCGGCGGCGCGCACGAAATCCTTGCGGTGCAGGCTCTTGTCGGACGAGGCGAAGCGGCCCTTGAAGAACAGCTTCTGCCACTGCCGCACCATGCCGTCGCCGACGTTGTTGAGTATCACGACCTTCACCGGCAAGCCGTAGGTGGTGACGGTTTCCAGCTCGCCCAGGTTCATGCGGATGCTGGCGTCGCCGTCGATGTCGATCACCAGCATGTCGCGCTGCGCGAACTGCGCGCCGATGGCGGCGGGCAGGCCGAAACCCATCGTGCCCATCGAGCCAGAGGTCAGCCATTGACGCGGCGCGCGGAAATCCAGGTACTGCGCCGACCACATCTGATGCTGGCCCACGCCGGTGGTGAAGATGGCGCGGCCTTGCGTGTGGCGGTTGATTTCCTCCAGCACCGCATAGGGCTGGATCAATGCGCTGTCGCGGTCGTAATTCATCGCGTGCTTGCGTTTCAGCGCGGCAAGATGCGCGTGCCAATCCGCCAGCGTGGGTTGGTGGCCGTGCGCTTTGCCGTACTGCGTGAGGCGTTGCAGCGCGCGATCCAAGGGACCCACGTGATGCCAGTCGGCCGGCTTTACCTTGTTGATCTCGGCCGGATCGATATCGATGTGCGCAATGAATTTCGCCTTCGGCGCAAACTGCGACGGCACGCTGGCGACGCGGTCATCGAAACGCGCGCCGAGCGCGAACAGGAAATCGCAATCTTCCACGGCATAGTTCGCATATGCCGTGCCGTGCATGCCCAGCATGTGCAGCGCCAGCGGATGGGTGGTATCGAAACCGCCGATGCCCATCAGCGTGGTGGTCACCGGCAGGCCGAACGTCTCGACGAATTCGCGCAGCACGTCGCTCGAGCCGCTGGCGACGACGCCACCGCCGGCGTAGATCAGCGGGCGCTTTGCCTGCAACAAGGCCTGAAAGAAGGCCTCGCATTCGGCGTCGCTCAAGGTCGCCTGTTCCACCGCACGCAGGCGCGCACGATAGCCGGGCAGCGGCAGTTCCTTCTGGCCGTCGAAGATGACGCTGGCGTTCTGGATGTCTTTCGGCACGTCCACTACCACCGGGCCCGGTCGGCCGCTGCGCGCGATGGTGAACGCGGTGCGCAGCGTGGCTTCCAGTTTTTCGGCCTCGGTGACCAGGAACACGTGCTTGGCGCAGGAACTCATGATGTTGCTGATCGGCGCTTCCTGGAACGCATCGCTGCCGATCGCCTGCGTGGCGACCTGGCCGCAGATCACCACCAGCGGAATCGAATCGGCGGTGGAGTCGCGCACCGGCGTCACCATGTTGGTCGCGCCGGGGCCCGAGGTAACGATGGCCACGCCGACCTTGCCCGACGCGCGCGCGTAGCCGGACGCCATGAAGCCCGCGCCCTGCTCGTTGGCCGGCACGATCAACGGCATCGGCTCGCTGCCGTCGGCCTTCAGATGTTCCGCGTTGTGACGGAACACCGCGTCATACACGGGCAGGATCGCGCCGCCGGAATAGCCAAAGAGTACCTCCACGCCTTCATCCGCCAGCACTTGTACGACGACATCCGCACCGCTCATGGCAGTGCCTGCCAGCGGATGATGCGCGACGGCCAGTTTGGCATCGGCAGCGGGTGTGGGTTTCAGCAGTGGCATGTTCACGTCGGTCCCTTGGTGTATGTGAAGCGTGTGTTGCGGTGGATGATGAAGAGCGGAGTCAAGCGCTGACGGGTACGCCGTACATCTCGACGATGCGTTCGTCCTGCGCCTGGGCGGAAAACAGTTCCCACTCGATACCGTTCACATCCGATGTGCTGCTGAAGCCTTCCGCGCCGTCGTCCTCGAAGCCGATGTGCCGCAACTGGCCGGCGCGCTCGGCGTTCTGGTTGATCGAGAAATTCAGCAGCTCCGTTCGCCACATCGCGTACTTGCCCTCGACCACGACATTCGGACGCTGGCCGAGGCGTGCGCTGTAATCGGCGATGGAATCGCGAAGATCGTGAACCGCAAGCGCAATGTGGAAACGTTTCATGGATGCGTCCTCAAGAGAACCATGCGGCGCTCGCTCGCCGGAGGGAGGGGGAATGAGCGAGCGCCGCATGGGGTTAACCAACCTTCTTCAGCGCAGGCTGGTCGGCCTTGGCGCTCTGCAGCCACGCCATGCGCGCGCGCAGCTTGGCGCCGACTTGCTCGATCGGATGATCCAGATCGGCCTGCTTCCACTGCTTGTAGTTCGGCAGGCCGGCCTGGTATTCGGCCACCCAGTTGCGCGTGAAGGTGCCGTCCTGGATGTCCTTCAGCACGCCCTTCATGCGTTCCTTGGTGGCCGCGTCGATCACACGCGGGCCGCTGACGTAGTCGCCGTACTGCGCGGTTTCGGAGACGAACTCCAGCATCTTGGTGATGCCGCCTTCGTAGAACAGGTCCACGATCAGCTTCAGTTCGTGCAGCACTTCGTAATAGGCGATCTCGGGCTGGTAGCCGGCTTCCACCAGCACTTCGAAGCCCTTCATCACCAGCTCGCTGGCGCCGCCGCACAGCACGGCCTGCTCGCCGAACAGATCCGTTTCGGTCTCTTCCTTGAAGTCGGTCTTGATCAGCATCGCGCGCGCGCCACCCAGGCCGGCGGCATAGGCGGTGGCCTTGGCTTCAGCGTGACCGCTCACGTCCTGGTACACGGCGTAGATGCACGGCACGCCACGGCCGCGTTCGTATTCGGTGCGCACCAGAGCGCCCGGGCCCTTCGGCGCGACCAGCACCACGTCGATGTCGCTGCGCGGTTCGATCATCTTGAAGTGCACGTTCAAGCCATGCGCGAACAACAACGCGGCACCAGGCTTGATGTTCGGTTCGATCGACTGCTTATACAGCGCGGCCTGCACCATGTCCGGCGTCAGCACGGCGACCAGGTCGGCGCCGCGTACGGCTTCACCCGGCTCGACCACGTGGAAGCCGTCGGCCACGGCCTTCTGCCAGGTGGGGCCGTTCGGGCGCAGGCCGACGACGACGTCCAGGCCGGAGTCCTTCAAGTTGAGCGCGTGGGCGCGCCCCTGGCTGCCGTAGCCAAGAACGGCGATGCGCGCCTTGGCGAGCGTTTCGGTGGTGGCGGTGGTGCTCATGCGGTGACTCCTGCGTCGGTACGTGTGACGGTTTGTTTGGTGGGTTGGGTAGAGGGATGCGTGGTGGCGCCTTCGGAGGCGGAGCCCACCAGTTGTGCGTATTTGGCCAGCGCGCCGCGCGTGACTTTCGGCGCGGGCGGTTGCCAGCTGGCGCGGCGTGTCGCGAGATCGGCGTCGGTGGAGATCGTGCGCGACTGCGCATCAATCACGATGCGATCGCCTTCGTGCAGCAGCGCGATTGGGCCACCGCGTGCGGCTTCCGGTGCGATGTGTCCGACCATGAAGCCGTGCGTGGCGCCGGAGAAGCGGCCGTCGGTGATCAGCGCAACGTCGTCGCCCATGCCACGGCCGATCAGTGCGGCAGTGACGCCCAGCATTTCGCGCATGCCGGGGCCGCCGGCGGGGCCTTCGTTGCGGATCACCACCACGTCGCCCTTGGCGAGCTTGCCGGCCTGCACGGCGGCGAAGGCTTGTTCCTCGCTTTCGAACACGCGTGCGCGGCCTTCGAAATGCGTGGCGCCTTTGCCGGCAAGCTTCAGGATGCAGCCTTCCGGCGCCAGATTGCCGTACAGGATCGAATAGCCGCCGCGCGGTTTCAGCGGCTGGCTCACCGGATGCACCACGTCCTGTTGTTCGGCGCGCGGTGCGGCGGCGGCTTCCTCGAACAGGCTGCGGCCGGTCACGGTGGGAGTGTCTTCCTGCATGCCGGCGGCGATCAGTTCCTGTGCCACGCGCGCGCTACCGCCCGCGCCGAACAACTCGACCGCGGTGTAGCGGCCGCCCGGCAACAGGTCGGCGATCACCGGCGTGTGCACGGAGGCCGGTTCGAAATCCTCGATCGTCCACGGCACACCGGCTTCGCGTGCAATCGCCAACAGATGCAGCACCGCGTTGGTGGAGCCGGCGGTGGCGGCGACCATGCGTGCAGCGTTGCTGAAAGCGGTGCGGCTCAGGATATCCAGCGGCTTGCGCTGCGCGCGCAGGCAATCCATCACCAGCTCGCCGCAGCGGTATGCGGCATGCGCCTTGGCCGGATGCGTGGCGGGAATGTCGTTGAAGCCCATCGGCGACAGGCCCAGCGTCTGCAGCACCATCGCCATGGTATTGGCGGTGAACTGGCCACCGCAGGCGCCGGCGCCGGGGCAGGCGTCTTTTTCCACCGCAGCCAGTTCGGCATCGTCGATCTTGCCGGCGCCATGCGCACCGACCGCTTCGAACACCTGCTGGATGGTGATCGGATGGTTGTTGTGATTGCCGTGCGCAATGCTGCCGCCGTACAGCGCGACCGCAGGAATGTTCAAGCGCGCCATCGCCATCGCGGCGGCGGGAATGGTCTTGTCGCAGCCGCACAGCACCACCATCGCGTCGAGGCAGTGGCCGTCCACCGCCAGCTCGATCGAATCGGTGATCACCTCGCGGCTGATCAGCGAGGCGCGCATGCCAGGCGTGCCCATCGCGATGCCGTCGGTGACGGCGATGGTGTTGAACTCGATCGGCGTGCCGCCGGCGGCGCGGATGCCGGCCGACACATGCTCGGCCAGATCGCGCAGGTTGAGGTTGCACGGGCTCACGTTGGACCAGGTGTGCACCACCGCCACCAGCGGCTTGGTGATGTCCCCATCCTGCAAGCCGGTGGCGCGCAGCATGGCGCGCGCGGGGGCGCGGTCGGGGCCGGTTTTGATCAGATCGCTACGCATCGTCGCTCCGTTCAACCGCAGGCACGCAGGCCGCACAGAAAGGCGGGCGTGGCGACGTCGTCGAGGGCGGCGATTACCGCATCGCGGATTTCGGCCGTGCCGGCCTTGCCACCGATGTCGCGCGTGTGCGGGCCATTGGTCAGCACGTGGTTCACGGCGGCTTCGATGGTGGTGGCTTCGATCTCCAGCCCCAGCGAATGACGCAGCAGCATCGCCGCGGAAAGAATCGCACCGACCGGATTGGCCACGCCTTGTCCTGCGATATCCGGCGCCGAACCATGGATCGGTTCGTACAGGCCAACCTTGCCTTCGCCCAGCGATGCGGACGGCAGCAAGCCCAGCGAGCCGGCCAGTGCGGCCGCTTCGTCGGTGAGGATGTCGCCGAACAGGTTTTCGGTGACGACCACGTCGTAGCGCGAGGGCTGGGTCAGCAGCAGCATCGCCATCGAATCGACCAGTTGGTGTTCCAGCTTCACATCCGGATATTCGGCAGCGATGCGCGTGACCGTGCTGCGCCACAGGCGCGAGGTTTCCAGCACGTTGGCCTTGTCTACCGAAGTGACATGCTGGCGGCGTTCGCGCGCCAGTTCGAAGGCACGGCGCGTGACGCGCTCGACTTCGGCCACGGTGTATTTGCACTCGTCGGTGGCGGTATCGGTGGTGCGCGTCTTGGCGCCGAAGTACGCGCCGCCGGTCAGTTCGCGCACGAACAATACGTCGACGTGCTTGAGCTTTTCGTTCTTCAGCGGCGACAACGACGCCAGCGCCGGATGCACCTGCAGCGGACGCAGGTTGGCGTACACGCCCAATGCGGCGCGAATCGCCAGCAGGCCTTGCTCAGGGCGAACCTTCGCCTGCGGATCGGACCATTTCGGCCCACCCACCGCACCCAGGAACACCGCATCGGCTTTCTTGCAGGCTTCCAGCGTAGCGGCCGGCAGCGGTTCGCCGGTGGCGTCGATGGCGCAGCCGCCGATCAGCTGCGATTCGAATTCAAAAGTGTGTCCGGCGCGTTCGGCAACCGCCTGCAGTACGGCAACAGCCGCGTCGAGAACTTCCGGACCTACGCCGTCGCCGGGCAGGGTAACGATGCGCGCTTTCATGCCGCCTTCTCCTGGATCTGTTCGTAGTGAGTGATTGCGTCGTTGTGCTGCAGCAGGAAGCCGAGCTGGTCCACGCCGTTGAGCAGGCAATGTCGCGCGAAGGCTTCCAGCTTGAAGCGGATCAGGCCGCCGTCCGGCAACTGGATGGTCTGCTCGCGCACATCGATCGCCAGTTCCACGCCGGAGTTCTGCAGCAGCCAGCGGTGCTCGGCTTCGTCCAGCACGATGGCCAGCAGGCCGTTCTTCAATGCATTGCCACGGAAGATGTCGGCGATCTCGCTGCACAGCACGGCCTGGATGCCGTAATCGAGCAGCGCCCACGGCGCGTGTTCGCGCGAGGAGCCGCAGCCAAAATTGCGGCCGGCGACCAGAATCGAACAACCCTTCGCTTCCGGCTTGTTGAGCGGGAAATCCGGGTTGTCGCTGCCGTCCTGCCGATAGCGCCAGTCGTTGAAGCAGAACTTGCCGAGGCCCGCGCGCTCGGTGGTGGTGAGGAAGCGCGCGGGGATGATGCGGTCGGTGTCGATGTTTTCGTCGAGCACGACTGCGGTGCGCGAATGAATACGCGTTACGGGCTTCATGCGGCCACCTCCGTCAGGTATTCGCGTGGATCGGCGATGGTGCCGGCAATGGCCGACGCGGCGGCGGTGGCCGGGCTGGCCAGCACCGTGCGCGCGCCCTTGCCCTGGCGGCCTTCGAAATTGCGGTTGGAGGTGCTCACCACCAACTGGCCCGGCTGCGCCAGATCGCCGTTCATGGCGATGCACATCGAGCAACCCGGAATGCGCCATTCGGCACCTGCGGCGAGAAACACTTCATGCAAGCCTTCTTTTTCGGCATCGCGGCGCACCGCTTCGGAGCCGGGTACCACCAGCACGCGCACGCCCTTGGCGACGTGGCGGCCGCGCATCACGTTGGCCGCTTCGCGCAGGTCAGACAGGCGCGAGTTGGTGCAGCTGCCGATAAACACGACGTCCACCGCCATGCCTTGCATCGGCTGGTTGGCCTTGGCTTGCATGTAATCCAGCGCGCGCTGTTCGACCGCATTGCGTGCAGCGGGCACGGGCTTGTCCATCGCGATCGCCATGCCCGGATGCGTGCCGTAGGTGACGGTGGGACGGATCCGGCTGGCGTCGATGCGCACTTCGCGGTCGTACTTGGCGCCTTCGTCGCTGCGTAATCCGCGCCAGCGCTGCACGGCGGCATCCCACGCGGCGCCTTGCGGTGCGCGTGGACGGCCTTTCAGCCAGGCGAAGGTGGTTTCATCCGGTGCGATCAAGCCGGCGCGTGCGCCCGCTTCGATCGACATGTTGCACACCGTCATGCGCTCTTCCATCGACAACGCTTCGATCGCTTCGCCGCGGTACTCCAGCACGTAGCCGGTGCCGCCATCGACGCCGATCTCGCCGATGATGTGCAGGATCAGATCTTTCGCGCCGACGCCGCGCGGCAGCTTGCCGTCGACGTGGATGGCGAAGGTTTTCGGCTTGCGCTGCAGTAGGCATTGCGTGGCCATCACGTGGCCCACTTCAGTGGTGCCGATGCCGAACGCCAGCGCGCCGAACGCGCCGTGGGTGGAGGTGTGGCTATCGCCACACACAATCGTCATACCCGGCTGCGTGGCGCCCAGTTCCGGACCGATCACGTGCACGATGCCGCGATCGCTGCTGTCCCAGCCATACAGCTGCACACCGAATTCGCGGCAGTTCGCTTCCAGCTGTGCGACCTGGGCTTTCGCTTCGGCGTTTGCATACGGACGTTCGCCATTCGCCGCTGCCGGCAGCGTCGGCGTGGAATGATCCAGCGTGGCCAGCGTGCGATCCGGGCGGCGCAGCTTCAGGCCGCGTGAACGCAGTTCGCTGAATGCCTGAGGAGACGTTACTTCGTGCACCAGATGCAGGTCGATATACAGCACCGCCGGTGTATCGACGGATTCGGGCGCCACGACGTGAGCGTCCCAAATTTTCTCGAATAAAGTGCGCGCGCTCATGCGACTTCCTTTGCGGCAGGCTCTTGTTGAGGAGTGCGGCCATGGATGGCCGCTTTTTGATCTTCGCGGTCAGGGACGTCCGCATTAACTAGCGTTAGCCAACCGTAGCGATCCTGCGTGCGACCATCGAACAAGCCGAAAAACGCATCGCGCAATGCACGCGTGATCGGGCCCGGCGTGCCGTTGCCGACTTTCTTGCGATCCACCGAACGCACCGGCGTGATTTCCGCCGCGGTGCCGGTCATGAACACTTCGTCGGCGCTGTACAGCGCTTCGCGTGGCAGGTCGCGTTCTTCGACCACGTAGCCGAGATCGTTGGCCAGCGTGATCACCGTGTCGCGCGTGATGCCGGCCAGGATGCCGGCGCTCGACGGCGGCGTGAGCAGCTTGCCGCGCTTGACCAGGAACAGGTTCTCGCCCGCGCCTTCGCTCAGCAGGCCGTTGTAGCCCAGCGCAATGCCTTCATCGAAACCGCCACGACGCGCTTCCAGACCGATCAGCTGGCTGCTCAGGTAGTTGCCGCCGGCTTTCGCCCAGCTGGGGAAGGTGTTGGGTGCCGCGCGATTCCACGAGGACACGCACACGTCCGCGCCGCGTTCGGCGGCTTCACCGAGATACGCACCCCATTCCATGGCCATGATCGCGACGTCGACGGGCGCGCCGTCCCTGGGGAGAACGCCGAGCCCGCCGGCGCCGCGAAAGACAATCGGTCGTACATAGGCAGAGGCCATCCGATTGGCGCGGATCAATTCCAGGCACGCTTCGTTGATCTCATCTTCCGTATAGCCGACCTCGATTTCGTACACGCGCGCCGATTCGAACAGGCGGCGCGTGTGATCGGCCAGGCGAAAATAGGCCGGCCCTTCCGGCGTGGCGTACACGCGCTCGCCCTCGAACACGGACGAACCGTAGTGCAGCGCGTGCGTGCTGACGTGGCAGGTGGCTTCGGCCCAGGGCTTGATGCGGCCGTTATGCCAAAGGAAGGGCGTACTCATGCGGAAACTCCTTGGGGTTCCAGTGCGTCGGTGGTGCGTTCGGCCTGACGCTCGATACGGTTGACGATGGCGAGCGCGGCCTGCGCGGTCGCTTCGATGATGTCGGTGCTGACACTGCTGCCGTTCCATTCGCGCTGCGCATGGCGCGCGGTGAGCGCAGCCTGGCCTTGCGCATCGCCGCCTTCGCTGATCGCGCGCACCTGGAAACGGGTCAGCACCATGTCGGTGTTGGTGGCGCGTTCGATCGCGCGCAGTACCGCGTCGACCGGGCCGTCGCCGATGGCGGCTTCGCCGACTTCGCGGCCATCCTCGTGGCTCAGCTTCACCGTGGCCGAGGCGCTGCCGCCCAGGTGCGAGGTGGTGTTGAGCTGGGTGATGTGCCACGGACCGGTGGCGTCCGGATCCTGGCCCAGCGCCAGTGCTTCCAGGTCTTCGTCGCGTATTTCGCGCTTGCGGTCGGCCAAGGACTTGAAGCGCTTGAACACGCTGTCCATCGCCTCGTCGTCCAGCTTGTGTCCCAACGCTTCCAGGCGCTGGCGCAGCGCATGGCGGCCCGAATGCTTGCCCAGCACCAGCGTGGTTTCGGCAATGCCGACGTCTTCCGGACGCATGATTTCGTAGGTGTTGCGATGCTTGAGCATGCCGTGCTGATGGATGCCCGATTCGTGCGCGAACGCGTTGTCGCCCACCACGGCCTTGTTGCGCTGTACCGCCTGGCCGGTGATCTGGCTCAGCAGGCGTGAGGTGGGGTAGAGCTTGTGCGTGTCGATATGGGTACGCAGGCCGAAGCGCGGTGCGCGCACCTTCAGCGCCATCACGATTTCTTCCAGCGCGGCATTGCCGGCGCGCTCGCCGATGCCGTTGATGGTGCATTCCACCTGGCGCGCGCCCGCGCTCACGGCGGCCAGGCTGTTGGCCACGGCCATGCCTAAGTCATCGTGGCAATGCGAGGAGAACACCGCCTTGTGCGCATCGCGCACGTTTTGGCGCAGGTAGGCGAACAGCTCGTAGATTTCGGCGGGCGTGGTGTAGCCCACGGTGTCCGGAACGTTGACGGTGGTGGCGCCGGCGGCGATGGCGGCGCTGAAGACTTCGACCAGGAATTCGGGTTCGGTGCGCAGCGCGTCTTCGGCGGAGAATTCGACGTCGGCGCAGTATTTGCGCGCGTGCAGGATGGAAGCGACGGCGGTGTCCAGTACCTGCTGCTTGCTCATGCCGAGCTTGTGCTCGCGATGCAACGGACTGGTGGAGAGAAACAGATGGATGCGTGATCGATGGGCGCGTTCCAATGCGCGTGCTGCGGTGTCGATGTCGCCGGTTTGACATCGCGCCAGCGCCGCAACGGTGGTGTGGCGCAAACTTCGCGCGATCTCGTCGACGGCGGCGAAATCATCCGGTGACGCCTGCGGAAAACCCGCCTCCAGGATGTCCACGCCCAGCGTTTCCAGGGCTTGTGCCATGCACAATTTCGCACGCCGGTCCATGGAGAAACCGGGGGCCTGCTCACCGTCGCGCAGCGTGGTGTCGAAAATGCGTACGCAATCTTCGGCGCTTTCGCCGCCCTCGGCGGTGTCGTTCGGTTGTGCTGTCTGGGGGGTCATGCCTGGCTCCGTTTTGGGCTGGCTAAGAGGCGATAAAAAACCCCGCATCCTTGTCGGGTGCGGGGTTCTTTGGGGTATCTAGGTTAGTTCTGCTTTACCTTGACACGCGCCCTCAGCCCGCACCTCCGTTGGTAATGAGGAGTACGAGTACAAGGGAAATAAGAAGGAGGCCGGCGAACGGCAGCATCTCGACCGTCGGTGGACGGATCGCAGCGATGAATTCGCGATGGCTGTTGCGTTGCGGCATGTCGTCGACCGTAAGGCAGGTAGCCAGACGTGTCAACTACTTTTTTATGAGAAATTTTCCGAATTGCCGATTTCGACGTGTTTGGATGGCTAAACGTCCATATTCATCAAGCACTCGCGCGATTTTCGTTTCATGCGCAACGATGTTGTTTCATTCGAAACCATGCGCGTTTTCGGCATCGACACCGTAGGTTGGGGTGCAAACCCCAACATCGTTGTCCTCATCGACATGGCAATGTTGGGGTTTTCACCCCAACCTACGATCAGGCCTGCGCCTGCGCGCTGAGTCGTTCCAGCCGCATATCCAGCCAGCGCTGCACGTCGGGCCATTCGCCCGCGAGGATGGAGTAGCACACCGTATTGCGCAGCGTGCCGTCCGGACGGCGCTTGTGGGCGCGCAACACGCCATCCTTGTGCGCGCCCAGGCGCTCGATCGCGCGCTGGGAGTCGAGATTGCGGTGATCGGTGTGGAATTCCACCGCCACGCAGCTCATGGCCTCGAAGGCATGCTTCAGCAGCAGGCGCTTGCAGGCGGTGTTGAGATGGCTCTTCTGCCAGCGCTTGGCGTACCAGGTGTAGCCGATGGCGATGCGCGGCAGTTCCGGCGCGAAATCGTAGTAGCGCGTGGTGCCGACGATCTGTCCGCTGGTTTTCTCCCGCACGGCGAACGGCAGCATCGCGTTCGCGGCCAGTCCGGCCAGCGCCTTCTCGATGTAGCCGTGCGCTTCGCCCGGCGCGGGGGCGCTGGTGAACCACAGGTTCCAGAGTTCTCCGTCGGCGGCGGCCGCTTCGAGCTCGGCAACGTGGTGCAGACCCAGGGGTTCGAGCAGGACGTGATCGTCTTCGAGGCGGACAGGCGTGAGGGTAGGCATGGGTGCGGGCATCGTTGATCGGGGAGCCGTGATCGTAAAAGCTGCGGGCCCGCGTGAGAACGCCCTTTTACGATTTCCGATCGACGGCCTGCTGGCGCCCTCAGGCATCCAGATCCGGAATCAGCTTGCTTTCCAGCCGCGCAATAGCGTCCTTCAGCAGCAGCTTGCGCTTCTTCATGCGGGTGATCTGCAGCTCGTCGCAGCCGAGCGACGTGGACATCTGCTGGATGGCCACGTCCAGGTCGCGGTGCTCCTGGCGCAATTCGGCCAGCAAATGGGCGATCTGGGCGGGGTCCTGGGCCTGCATGGGCGGAATCAGCGTGGGCGACGATGGCTAAGCGGCCATTGTAACGCGCCGGGACACAGCCGGCGGGCGGGGTACAATGCGCCGCTTACTGCCGCATTCCCTTGCCCGCCATGTCTGCTCATCCCGAGGCCACCTCGCCCGATCCCGCGCGCAAGCGCGCCTATGAAGCCGCCAAGCTGGCCAAGCGCCTGCGCCACCAGGTCGGCCAGGCGATCGCCGACTTCAACATGATCGAGGACGGCGACAAGGTGATGGTGTGCCTGTCCGGCGGCAAGGACTCCTACACCATGCTCGACGTGCTGCTGTCGCTGCAGGCGAAGGCGCCGGTGCGCTTCGAGCTGGTGGCGGTGAACCTGGACCAGAAGCAGCCGGGCTTTCCCGAGCACGTGCTGCCCGAGTACCTCGCCGGGCGCGGCGTGCCGTTCCACATCATCGAGCAGGACACCTACAGCACGGTCACGCGGGTGATCCCCGAAGGCAAGACCATGTGCAGCCTGTGCTCGCGCCTGCGCCGCGGCGCGCTGTATCACTGGGCGGCGCACAACGGTGTCACCAAGATCGCGCTGGGCCATCATCGCGACGACATCCTCGCCACCTTTTTCCTCAACCTGTTTCATCAGGCCAACCTGAAGGCGATGCCGCCCAAGCTGCGCTCGGACGACGGACATCACGTGGTGATCCGTCCGCTGGCGTATTGCAAGGAAAGCGATATCGCCGAGTACGCCCAACACAAGCAGTTTCCGATCATTCCCTGTAATCTCTGCGGTTCGCAGGAGAACTTGCAGCGCAAGGCGGTCGGTCGCATGTTGCAGGATTGGGAGCGCCAGTATCCCGGGCGCAGCGAGACCATGTTTCGCGCACTGGGCAACGTGGCGCCCTCGCAACTGGCCGATCGCAAGCTGTTCGATTTCGCCGCGCTGGGTTCGCGGGAAGGGGCCAGGCGCGCCGACGTCCACGGCTGGCTGGCAGGCTCAGAAAGCGAAAACAGCTGAACCGTACGACTTTAGGCGGACGTCTGGACGTCCATATCTCTTCTTCCATTTTTCGAGTAGAACCGTGTCCCATTTCGCATCCGTTGAAATGACCCCAGGCGATCCGATCCTGGGCCTCACCGAAGCTTTCGTGGCCGACGCGCGCCCCGGCAAAGTCAACCTGGGCGTGGGCATTTATTACGACGAGAGCGGCCGCATCCCCGTGCTGCGCGCCGTGCGCCAGGTGGAAGAGGCGCTGGCGAAAGAATCGCTGCCGCGCGGCTATCTGCCCATCGACGGTTTGCCTTCCTACACGCAGGCCACGCAAAAGCTGGTGTTCGGCCCCGATTCGCCGCTGCTGGCGGCCGGCCGTGTGGCTACCTCGCAGACCGTCGGCGGCAGCGGCGCGCTGCGCGTGGGTGCGGAACTGCTGAAGAAAGCCCTGCCCAAGGCCAAGGTGGCGATCAGCAGCCCAAGCTGGGAAAACCATCGCGTGGTGTTCAACGCGGCCGGCTTCGAAGTGGTCGATTACGCCTACTACGATGCGGCCACCAATGGGCTGGATTTCGCCGGCATGCTGGCCGATCTCAACAAGCTCGAACCCGGCACCGTGGTGTTGCTGCACGCGTGCTGCCACAACCCCACCGGCGTGGATCTGTCGGTGGAGCAGTGGAAGCAGGTCGTCGCGGTGGTGAAGGATCGCAAGTTGCTGCCCTTCATCGACATGGCTTACCAGGGCTTCGACAAAGGCATCGATGAAGACGCCGCGGCGGTGCGCCTGTTCGCCGAGTCGGGCATCGAGTCGTTCGTGGTGGCCAATTCGTATTCCAAGTCGTTCTCGCTGTACGGCGAGCGCGTGGGCGCGCTGTCGATCGTCGGCGCCACGCGCGACGAAGCGCTGCGCGTGCAGTCGCTGGTCAAGCGCATCATCCGTTCGATCTATTCCAGCCCGTCCACGCATGGCGGTGCGCTGGTGGCTGGCGTGCTCAACAGCGTCGAGCTGCGCGCGTTGTGGGAACAGGAACTCACTGAGATGCGCGAGCGCATTCACGCGATGCGCGCCGGCATGGTGGAGAAGTTGGCCGCGAACGGTGCGCCGCAATTCGGCTTCATTCAGCAGCAGGCGGGCATGTTCTCGTATTCGGGATTGAGCAAGGCGCAGGTGGATCGTCTGCGCGAAGAGCATGCGATCTACGCCATCGGCACCGGACGCATCTGCGTGGCGGCGCTCAATCGCAACAATCTGGATACCGTGGTGGCTGCGGTCGCTGCCGTTATTCGCTAATCCCCATCATCGTCGCCCCGGCACATGCCGGGGCCCAGTGACTTTTCGCCTCAAGGGCGCTGGGTCCCGGCGTGCGCCGGGACGACGGCTCCGCGACTGGATTCCGCATGTTTTTCCGCAATCTCACGCTGTTTCGCTTTTCTCCCTCCGTGGCCGAAGACCTCCAGCGCCTCGACGAAGTGCTGGGCGAACATCGCCTGCGCCCGTGCGGTCCGCTGGAAATGGGCACGCGCGGCTTCGTGCCGCCGGTGGGTCGCGGTGACGACGCGGCCATGACACATGTCGTGAATGCATGCACGCTGATCACCGTCGGCAGCGAAGAAAAACTGCTGCCTGCGGCGGTGGTGAACGACGAACTGCAGCGCAAGGTGCAGAAGATCGCCGAGGAAGAAGGTCGCAAGGTCGGCGGCCGCGAGCGCAAGCGCCTCAAGGAAGATCTGCTCACCGAGCTGTTGCCGCGCGCCTTCGTGCGCAGTTCGCGCATGTCCGCCTATGTCGATCGCAAGCACGGCTGGCTGGTGCTCGATACCGCCAGCCGCAAAAGCGCGGAAAACGCGCTCACGCAGGTGCGCGAAGCGCTCGGCAGTTTCCCCGCGGTACCGCTGGCGCCGGAAGAAGGTCCACGCGTGCTGATGACCGACTGGCTCGCCAACGGCAACCTGCCCGGCGGCCTCGCGCTGGGCGACGAATGCGAACTGCGCGATCCGGCCACCGCCACCGGCGCCATCGCCCGTTGTCGCCGGCAGGATCTCGATGCGGAAGAAGTGAAGGAACATCTGCGCAACGGCAAGCAGGTGTTCCAGCTTGGCCTGGTGTTCGACGACCGCATCAGCTTCGTGCTCGGCGAAGACCTGGTGGTGCGCAAGCTGAAATTCCTCGACGCGGTGCTCGATGAAATGGGCGACAGCCAGCAGGATGCCGCGGCCGAGATGGATGCGCGTTTTGCGTTGCTGACGTTGGAGCTGGAGCGGTTGCTGGGCAAGCTCGAAGAGTGGTTCGGACTGCCGCGGCCGGAATAAGCGCCGCACGCTGTTTTCCCTCTCCCCTCCGGGGAGAGGGTAGGGTGAGGGGCCACCCTCGCCAGATGCCCCAGCTATGCCGGGATTTCAGGCAAGCTCGGCCCCCTCACCCCAGCCCTCTCCCCGGAGGGGAGAGGGAGCAAAGTCGTCCCAACCCCCCTGAGACGCGCGCCACACCGCGCTTCCCGCCACAGCGGCAAAAAAGCCCTTGCGCGAAGCCCCGGCACCCCACATTCTGCCTGTGCCCAGGCCTCCCCCTTGGCCTCGGGAGCAGTACAAAAGGCAGGACCATGGCGTATCTCGACGGCGACTGGCTGGAGTTGGCGACACCCAGCGGCAATACGATTCGTGTGCTCAAAGCTTCGCATCCGCGCGCGCGGCGGCTGCGCCTGACGGTGTCGACGAAAGGCGCGCGCATCACCTACCCGCAGGGCACGCATCCTTCACAAGTGAACGCGTTCCTGCGGCACAACGCCGATTGGCTGGAGAAGAAGCTCGGCGAACTCAATCTGGTCGTCGATCCGTTGCCGCCGTTACGTGTCGGCTCCTCGATCGAGTTTCCCTTGCGCGGCGAAACCACCGTACTGGATTGGGCCGAAGGCGCGTATCCACGCGTGGTGGCGCACGAAGGCGGCATCACGCTGGAAATTCCCCGCCCGCACAGCCGCGCCTTGCCGGTCGCGCGCGGCCTGCTTGCGTCCTATTTCGAAACGCAGATCCGGCGTGACGTATCGCGCTGGCTTGCCGGCTACGTGCCGCAACTGGGACTGGCGCCGACCGCGTTGCGCGTGCGCCCGATGAAAAGCCTGTGGGGCAGCCTGGATACGCGCGATCGCATCAATCTGGATCTTGCGCTGGCGCTCGCGCCGCCTTCGGCATTGCGCTACGTGCTGGCGCATGAGCTGTGCCATCTGAAAGTGCGCAACCACTCGCCCCGTTTCTGGGCGCACGTGGAATCGATCTTTCCGGATTGGCGCGAGCAGCGCGACTGGCTGCGCCAGCACGGTGCACTGCTGAAAGCCGAGCTGGATCGGCTGATCGCCGACGTGGCCGATTGATTCAACAAAAGCCGATTCAGGAGGAATCGCATGCACTACTTTTTCTGCAAATTGCATGGCCCGCGCGCCAGCTTTCCCGCTGACATCACGCCCGAGGAAATGGCGTTGATGAAGGCGCATGCGGAGTACTGGAGCGAGCAGATGGGCCACGGCTACGTCGTGGTGTTCGGCCCGGTGTCGGATCCCGCCGCGGCGTACGGCATCCTGGTGATGCAATTGCCCGATGAGCTGCAGCCGACGACATTGCTCGACAACGATCCGGTGATCAAGGCCGCGCGCGGTTTCCGCTTCGAGTGTCATCCGATGCGCGCCGTGCTGCCGCAACAGGCCTGAACCGCGGCCGCGTAAAGCGCCTGTGTGCTGGGTAATCCTGAGCTTCACTCCCGTTCTACGACCGCCACCGTAGCGTGGACATAGGAATTACCGCGCTCGATCCCCGCGAGCGCCACATCGAAGCAAAGCTGGCGATGAACGAACAAACCATTGCGCCACCACGTTCCCCATGTGCAGGCGTGGCGCCTGCCGATACGGTAACGCCTGCCGATCGCTATCAGGAGCTGTTCGTCGACGTGCAGATGTCGCGCGTATTCGCGGACAGCAAAACCTTCGTCGACTGTGCGCCGCTGGGCGAGCCGGAGCGCATCCTGGATCTGTATCGCGCGCAATGTCACGAGTCCGGCTTCGATCTTCGCGCCTTCGTGCATGCGCATTTCGAAGCGCCCCAGGTGCACGCCAGCCACTACGTGTCAGTGCCGGGCCAACCGCTGCGGGAACACATCGACAGTTTGTGGGATGTGCTGAGCCGGCATCCAAATCTGCATCCAGCGCGATCGTCGCTGCTGCCGCTGCCGCATTGCTACGTAGTGCCGGGCGGGCGCTTCAGCGAGCTGTATTACTGGGATTCCTACTTCACCATGCTCGGTTTGGCCGAAAGCGGGCGCCACGACCTGCTGCACTGCATGGCCAGCAACTTCGCCTATCTCATCGATACCTACGGCCACATTCCCAACGGCAATCGCACCTACTACCTGAGCCGCTCGCAGCCGCCGGTGTTCGCCTTGATGGTGGAACTGTTCGAGTCCCACGGCGTGCGCGGCGCCATCGAGTGGCTGCCGCAGCTGTGCAAGGAGTACGACTTCTGGATGGAGGGCGCGGAGGCGCTGCGGGCTGGCGATGCGTATCGCCATGGCGTGCGGCTGGATGACGGCAGCCTGCTCAACCGCTATTGGGACGACCGCGATACGCCGCGCGAGGAATCGCATCTGGAAGACGTGACCACCGCACGCCGTACATCGCGTCCGAGCACCGAGGTATATCGCGACCTGCGCGCGGGCGCCGCGTCCGGCTGGGATTTCAGCTCGCGCTGGTGCGACGGCGGCAAGCTCGAGACGATCCGCACCACGGCGATCCTGCCGGTGGATCTCAACGCATTCCTGTACAAGCTGGAGCGGCAGATTGCCGAGCTCAGCCATGCCGATGGACAGCGCCGGCAGGCGGAAGCGTTCGCGGCGCGCGCGCAACGGCGTAGCGCCGCGATCAACCGCTGGTTGTGGAACGAAGCGGCCGGCAGTTTTCTCGACTACGACTGGCAACGCCATGCACCGCGCGAAGGGCTCAACGCCGCCGCCAGCACGCCGCTCTACGTCGGCCTCGCCAGCCAGGAGCAGGCCGTGCGCGTGGCCGAGGCCTTGCGCACGCGCCTGCTCGACGATGGCGGCCTGGGCGCGACCGAAGTCGAAACCGGTGAGCAATGGGACAAGCCCAACGGCTGGGCGCCGCTGCAATGGCTGGCGATCCACGGCCTGCGTCGCTACGGCTTGCATGAGCTGGCCGAGGACATCGCGCATCGCTGGCTGCAAACCGTGGGCAGCCTGTACCAGCGCGAGAGCAAGATGGTCGAGAAATACGTGCTGATCGTGCCGGAGGGCGGCGCCATCGGTGGCGGCGGCGGCGAGTATCCCTTGCAGGATGGCTTCGGCTGGACCAACGGCGTCACGCGCCGCCTGCTGCATGAGAAACCCGAGCATCCGGCCAACGAGGCCTGCGCCGGTGACACCGCTTAGGGATGCTCTGATCTATGCCACGTACCCGTCACCGCACTGTATGCGCGCCTCGCTGTGCTCCAGTGGCGAAGGCAGACTGGCCGTCTGTCGAGACGCTGGGGTGCAGCGAGGCGCGCATACAGTGCGGCCCCAACAGTTGAATTTAAATGACGGGGTGACGTCCAGAAGGCCTGCAGGCTGCGCCGCGCGGCTTGAACAGACAGCCAGTCTGCCCTGTGCCGCGCAACACACCCTGCGGGCCTTCTGGACGTCATGCCGGGTGCGCGGAATAGATCAAGCATCCCTAACGTCGACGCGATCTGTTCATGCCGCTCACATCGGCCCAACCCGGTAGCCGACACGCTTGTCCTCGCCAACGACGAGGACGATCACGATGAATACCACCGCAGCGGCCGCATCTTCCACCGCGCCTTCCTTGACGCTTCCCAAACTCCTGGTCGGCCAGAAGGCGCTGGTTACCGGCGCCAATTCCGGCATTGGCCGCGCGGTGGCGCTTGCGCTGGGCGAAGCGGGTGCGGATGTGGCGGTGAACTATGTGCAGGGCGATGAAGCGGCGAACGACGTGGTGGCGGCCATTCGCGCCCACGGCGTCGACGCCATCGCCTGCAAGGCCGACGTTTCCGCCGAGGATCAGGTGGCGAGCATGTTCGGCGAGGCGATCGAGCGCTTCGGCACGCTGGATATTCTGGTCGCCAACGCCGGGCTGCAGCGCGACGCGCCGTTTCATACGATGACGCTGGCGCAATGGCACACCGTGCTCAGCGTGAATCTCACCGGCCAGTTTTTGTGCGCACGCGAAGCGGTGCGCGAATTCGTGCGCCGTGGCGTGGTGCCGGCGGTTTCCTGCGCAGCGGGAAAAATCATCTGCATGAGTTCCGTGCACCAGGAGATTCCCTGGGCCGGCCACGCGAACTATGCGACCTCCAAAGGCGGCATCAAGCTACTGATGGAAAGCCTGGCGCAAGAAGTGGCGCCGCAGCGCATTCGCGTCAACGCGATTGCGCCCGGCGCCATTCGCACGTCGATCAACACGGCTGCATGGAATACGCCGGAAGCTTATAAAAGCCTGATGACGCTGGTGCCCTACGGCCGCATCGGCGAACCCGAAGACATCGCCCGCGCGGCCGTATGGCTCGCCTCCGATCTGTCCGATTACGTCGTGGGCACCACGCTGTTCGTCGATGGCGGCATGACCTTGTATCCAGGCTTCGCGACCGGCGGATAGCCCACGTAGGCTGGGATGCTCAATGCGCCAGCATGAAACTGGTCAGCACCTGCGCGAAGGCCTGGGGCTTTTCCATCTGCGGCATGTGATTGCAGCCGTTCAAGATGCTGGTGCTGATCGACGGCGCGTGCGTAAGGCCGTCGCGCAGGCTTTCCAGCGCGGAGATGTCGATGATCTTGTCGTCATGGCACCACATGCCCAGCACCGGCATGCTGAGCTTGTCCAGGCGCGTCTGCAGCGACAGCACCTGCGAGTTCTCGCGCAGTTCGTTGAAGGTGTGGTCGATGAAGGCGCGATTCTTGATGTTGTCCTCGACGAACACGTCGATAAAGCGACCGGGGATATCCGGCACGTGCTCGAACGCCCAGGCGTTGGCGCGCATGAACCCGGCGCGGTCGTCGTAGACGAAGGGATCCTTGCCGCTCAAGGCCTCCTTGGCGAACGCGTTCTCCTTGAATTTCAGGCCAAAGGCGTCGATCAGCGCGAGTTGCGCGACATCCTGCGGATGCTCGGCCGCATACACGCCGGCGATCGCGCCGCCCATCGAATGGCCGACGATCAGCGAGTGCTGCAGATGCAAGGTCTGGATGAAGTCGTTCAGGCGATCGGCCTGGTTGTCGATGTTGTAGCTGGCGCCCGGATTGCGCGACGACTCGCCCCAGCCGGGCAGGTCGGGGATGACGACGCGGAAATGCGCGGTGAGCATCGGTGCCACCTTCAGCCACACTTCCTTGCGCGCGGCAAAGCCGTGCAGCAGCACGATGGTGGGGCCCTGGCCGCCTTCGTAGTACACCCAACGCGTATCGCCGGCCTGCACCGAGCGCTTTTCCAACTGCGCGTTCATCGCCTCGCGCCAGGTGTTGGCGCTGAGCAGCCATTGCGGCGCGAACAGATAGCTGCCGCCGAGCAGCACGATCGCCAGCGCGGCGAGGATGCCGAGGAATTTCAGGCGGCGGATCAAGAGACGCTGCCAGAGGGGGCGGGTGGATTTGGAAACGGTTGAACTCATGGATATCTGCCGGATGCTTAGTGTTATCCCTTCTCCCTTCGGGAGAAGGTGCCCGAAGGGCGGATGAGGGTTCGACCGTAGCGAGATGATGGAGTCTTGTCGAAACCATCACCGTCGCGCGCTGACCGAACCCTCACCCCAACCCCTCTCCCCATCTTTGAATAAGGATGGGGAGAGGGGCCAATCGATCAGTGTTTGCCAGCCTTCGCAAACAACGCTTCCACCGCCTGCTGCGTCAACGGGTGATAGCCGCTCTTCGCTTTCGCATACACCTGTTGCGCAAACGTCAGGCCGTCCGGCGTCTTGCTCAACGCGCGGTACAACGGCATGGTCAGGTACAGACGCCCGATGCGCGTCATATGTTCCGCGGCGGCAGGCCATACCGCCTTGTCGCCGGCGCCGATCGCATGCACGTACCAGCGCATGCCGATTTCGGCATTGGGCGTGCCGGTGAGATGCCAGGCGGCATCCAGTTCCTGCATCCGGGCGAGCGGAGGGTGTTCCGGCAGGCCGTCGAGGAAATACATCCACTCCTGCGTGTTCCAGTCCTTCGCATCGAGCTTGTCGGCGTCCAGCGTACCGGCGAGGAAACTGGCGCGTTCCTTGTCGATGGCGTCGAAGCGCGGCGACTCGGGAATCGGCGCGTTCTTGGGAATGCCGGGGTCGTACACCCATGCCTTCACTTCATCCCAGCTCATCTTGCCGGGATATTTGTCGATCAGGTTGGGCTTCAAGTAGTCGAGCATCTGTTCGGTGGTGATGCTCTGGAACGCGAAGTGGTCGAAGTAACCCTTCAGGTAGTTGTCGAAGGTGTCGCGTCCGAAGCGCTGCTCCAGCGTGCGCAGGAACCACGATCCCTTGTTGTAGGCCACGTCGGAAAGCGTGTCGTCCGCATCGATGTTGCCGGGCTCGGGCGCCAGTCGCTGCGCATTCGCCGGCATCTTGCCGATTTCGCGCTGCAGCGTGTGGATGTCCAGCAGTGCTTCTTCATCCGCCTGGCGCTTGCCGTACAGCGCTTCGGTGATGCGGCCCTGCACATAGGTGGTGACACCTTCGTTGAGCCAGATGTCGCGCCACGACGCCGCAGTGACCAGGTTGCCCGACCACGAATGCGCCAATTCATGCGCCACCAGTGAAACCAGGCTCTTGTCGCCCACCAGCACGGTCGGTGTGGCGAACGTCATGTTCGGGTTTTCCATGCCGCCGTAGGGAAAGCTCGGCGGCAGCACCAGCAGGTCGTAGCGGCCCCAGCGATACGGACCGTAGAGCTGCTCCGCGGTCTTGATCATCTTCTCGGTGTCTTCGAATTCATGCGCGGCCTTGCCGACCACCGAAGGCTCCGCATACACCGCCGAGCGCGGACCGGTTTCCTTCACCGCCAGATCGCCCGCGGCAATCGCCAGCAGGTAGGAAGGAATCGGATGCGTCTGCTTGAAGCTGAAATCGCCGGTCAATGCGTGCGAAGGATCGTTCGGCGCGCTCATCGCCACGCGCGTGTCCTTCGGTGCTGTCACCTCGGCATCATAGGTGAAGCGGATCGCCGGCGAATCCTGCAGCGGCACCCAAGAGCGCGCGTGGATGGATTCCGATTGCGAGAACATGAAAGGCTGCTTCTTGTCCGCCGTCTGCGCCGGCGGCAGCCATTGCAGACCGCTGGCGTCGGGCGAGGTGCTGTAGACGATGCGCACTTCATGCGGATGCTGCGGCGTCTGGATCGTCAGCTTGCTGCCGAGCTGCTTGTCGCGCGGCGCCAGCGCGTATTTCAGCGGCGCCGTCTTGCCACCGGCATCGACCGACTCGATGCTCGCGATGGCCAGATCGCGCGTATCCAGCACAAGCGCGGCTGCCTTGGGGTTTTTCCAGTCCAGCGTCAGCGTAGCCTGGCCGTCCAGCTTGCGGTGCGGAAAGTCGAGCTTGAGCTTCAAATCCAGATGAGTGGTGCGCACTTCATCGGGTTGGGCATACGAGTACGGATCGTTGGCATAGGCCGCCACCGGCAGGACCAGCGCGCCAAGGGCCAGAGTACGAAGCGGGGACATCGTGCGGCTTCCATGGGGAATCGGGAGCGGCGAGTATGCCATCGCCGCGCCCGGCCTGGCCCATGGCAGAGGTTGGTTTGCGTTGCAGGGCAGTTTTTTGCGCTGTCCGTGCTTGATTCGATCAGCAGTAGCGATCGGCAAGCCGGTCCGTCGCCTGCACCAGCACGTCCACGATCGCCGGTTCCGATGCGGCATGGCCGGCGACCACCACGTGGAACTCGGCTTCCGGCCACGCGGCGACCAGGTCGAAGGCGTTCTTTACCGGGCAGATGATGTCGTAGCGACCGTGCACGATGGTGGTGGGGATGTGGCGGAGTTTGTCGACATCGCGCAACAGCTGTCCGGGTTCCAGGAACACGCCGTTGCGGAAGTAATGCGCTTCGATGCGCGCAAGGCTCACCGCGACTTCGGGCGCGGCGAAGCTCGCTTCGGTTTCCGGGCTCTCTTCCAGCGTCAGGCCACTGCCTTCCCAGGTGCCCCATGCCTTGGCGGCGTTCAATCGCACTTGCTCGTCATCGCAGGTCAAGCGCTGCCAATAGGCATCGAGCAGTTGGCCGCGTTCCTCCGGCGGAATGGCCGCGGCGTAGCGCTGGAATTTTTCCGGCAGGATCCACGATGCGCCGCCTTCCTCGTAATACCAGCGCACTTCTTCCGGCCGGCCGAGAAAGATGCCGCGCAGAACCAGGCCGAGCACGCGTTCCGGATGGCTTTGCGCATACGCCAGCGCCAGCGTGGAGCCCCAGGAGCCGCCGAACACCGCCCAGCGCTCCACGCCCATCTGCTCGCGGATGGTTTCGATATCGGCGATGAGATGCCAGGTGGTGTTGTCGGTGAGATCGGCGAAGGGCGTGGAGCGTCCCGCACCGCGCTGGTCGAACAGGATGATGCGATAGCGCGCCGGATCGAAGAAGCGCCGGTGATAGGGCGCCAGGCCCGCGCCCGGGCCGCCGTGCAGGAACACGACCGGCAGGCCCTGCGGATTGCCGCATTCCTCCACGTACAGCGTATGCCGCGCGTCCACCGCGATGCGATGCGTGCGGTAGGGTTCGATCTCGGGATACATCGTGCGCATGCCGGGCAATCCTTGAAGGGAAATGATGATGCTCAATCGTTCGACAGCGCGCGCGCCGTGTCCCACATGCTGCGTGTGACGGTGCGATTCGCATGCGGCGTCTGCAAGACGATCAAGGTGGTGGTGCTGATGCTCGGATGGATCTTCAGCAGGCGATCGAGCACGGCCTGCAAATGCTCGATCGACATGGCCACCACGCGCAACAGGGCCGAATCCTCGCCGGCCAGGCGGCGGCAGTCCAGCACTTCGGGCACGTCCGCCACCACCTTGCCGATGCGCGAGCAGGTGCCGCCATCGCAGCGCAAACGCACCATCGCCTCGATGCCGAAGCCCATGCGCTTGGGTTCGACCACGGCGCGATAGCCGGTGATGACGCCGGCTTCTTCCAGTCGCTTTACGCGCTCGGCCACGGCGGGTGCGGAAAGGCGCACCTTGCGGCCGAGTTCGGCGTAGCCGATGCGCGCATCCTGCTGTAGTGCTTCAAGCAGTTGCCAATCCTTGGCGTCCCATTCGGGTTTCGATTCGTAGGCCATAAGCGTTGAAGATGATTTGATCGATGGCGAAACGTGGGGATGGACTTCGGATCCATTATTCCTCGGCCGAAGGCCCAAGACTAGGATTTGTAACATTCCGACCCCCAACGGGATCAGCCCATGCACACCCAAGAACGCCTCGACGGGCGCGCGCTCATCTATATCACCATCGCGCTGCTTACCTGGTCTTCCGCCTATGCGGCGATCGCCTATGCGCTGGCCTCGTTCACGCCGGGCGAAGTGGCGTTGGCGCGACTGGCCATCGGTGCCGCGTGCTTCGTGGTATTGCTTCTGGCGCGGCGCTCGTCGTTGCCCAAACGCAGCGATTGGCCGCAGCTCGCGGTGCTGGGCGTGATCGGTCTTACCGCGTACCACGTGTGCCTCAACTATGCGGAAACGCGCATCGCCAGCGGTACCGCGGCGATCCTCATTTCGCTGGTGCCGGCCGTCACCGCTGCGTTGTCGGCGGTGTGGATCGGCGAACGCATCGGCTTGCGCAGTGCCATCGGTCTGGCCGTGGCGCTGTTCGGCGTGGTGCTGGTGGTGCTGACCAGCGGCAAGGAAGTGCACTTCCAGCCGATGGCGGCGCTGGTGCTGGTGAGCGTGCTCGCGTCGGCTATTTTCTTCGTCGGGCAGAAGCCGTTCTTCGTGCGCAACGACATGATCGGCGTCACCACCTTCGCGTTTCTGGCCGGCACCTTGGGCACCGTGCCGTTTGGCTTGGGGCTACCGCACGCGTTGGCGGTGGCGCCGTGGTCGCATATCGCTGCGCTGGTATGGCTCGGCATCGCGCCGACCTTCGTCGGTTATCTCACCTGGAATGCGGCGCTGCGCCGCGCGTCGGCCTCGCAGGTATCCAGCTTCATCTATTTCTCGCCGCCTATCGCGGTGTTGATCGGCTGGGTCTGGCTGGGCGAGCAGCCGGGCTGGTTGACGCTGTTGGGTGGCGCCATCACGGTGGGCGGCGTGGCGTTGGCCAATACGAAGCGGCGTGCGCCGGCAAGAACGGTGTCCGCCGAGGCGGTGGCGGCGAAAGAGTGTTGATGGTCGGGCTTTGCACTGCTTAGGCAAAAAGGAATGCACATGTACACGCTCTATATCGCCAACAAGAACTATTCCTCTTGGTCGCTGCGTCCGTGGGTGCTGCTGACGCAGCTGGGTATTCCGTTCGAGGAAAAGCTGGCGCCGTTCCGTGGCGGCACCTCGTCGAGCTGGGATGCGTTTCGCGAATTTTCACCGACCGGCAAAGTGCCTTGCCTGCACGATGGCGATACGGTGGTGTGGGATTCGCTGTCCATCGCCGAATATCTGGCGGAACGCCACGCCGGCGTATGGCCGGCCGATGCGCGCGCCAGGGCATGGGCGCGTAGCGCCGCGGCGGAAATGCATTCGGGTTTTCAGGAACTGCGTTCGCAATGTCCGATGAATTGCGGCATTCGCCTGCAGCTGCATGCGATATCCCCCGCGCTTTCGCGCGATCTCGCACGCGTGCAGGAACTGTGGCACGAAGGATTGGATCGCTTCGGCGGGCCCTATCTCGCAGGCGATGCCTTCACGGCGGTCGATGCGTTCTATGCGCCGGTCGCGTTCCGCATGCAGAGCTACCGCCTGCCCATCGACGACACATCGCAAGCGTACGTGCAGCGCCTGCTGGCCTTGCCTTCCATGCGCCGCTGGTACGAGGCGGCCTTGCAGGAAAGGTGGCGCGATCCCGATCATGAAGAGGAAACACTGCGGCAAGGCGATTTGTTGCAGGATCTACGCACCGCGTGAGGCGCGTATAGACAGTTGCACGCCACGTGGCCGGTCGGCGCCTATTTGATTGGGTGTGGCGGGGCGGGCGAACGACGGGTCAGCGCAAGCTCAGAACTTGTAGCCGCGGTGAATCGCCACGATGCCCTGGCTCAGATTACGCACATCGACGCGCTCGAAACCGGCCCGCTCCATCATGCCCTTGAGCGTTTCCTGATCCGGATGCTTGCGGATCGATTCGGCCAGATATTGGTAGCTGTCGGCATCGCGCGCGAACAGGCTGCCCAGTTTCGGCAGCACCTGGAAGGAATGGAAATCGTAGAGCTTGCTGAGCAGCTCGTTGCGCACCTTGGAAAATTCCAACACCAGCGCGCGGCCGCCCGGCTTGAGTACGCGATAGATATCGGCCAGCGCCTTGTCCTTGTCGGTGACGTTGCGCAGGCCGAAGGCCATGGTGACCGCATCGAAGCTGTTGTCAGGAAAAGGCAGCGCCTCGGCGTTCAACTGCGTCCAGCGCAAGCCCGACACCAGGCCGCGGTCCGTAAGGCGATCACGGCCGACATTGAGCATGGAGGCATTGATGTCGCCCACCACCACGTCGCCGCTCTCGCCCACCACCGGCTTGATCAGCGCGGCGATGTCGCCCGTGCCGCCGGCCAGGTCCAGCACCCGATCGCCGCGGCGAATGCCGCTGACGGCCACGAAATGGCGCTTCCACAGGCGATGGATGCCGAACGACATCAGGTCGTTCATCAGGTCGTAGTTGCGGGCGACCGAAGTAAAAACCTGGCCGACCAGCTTCTGCTTCTCCGCGACCGGAACGTCACGAAAACCGAAATGGGTAGTGGACTGCTCGCTCATGCGCGCATGGTACAGGATGCGTGGTGTGGATTAAGAGGATCTTGCCTGTCATATCCGAATCATGATGGCCTGACCGGCCGCCCGGCGAAGCCTTGCGCTCCGGCTCAGCCTAAGAGGTCGAAAACATGCAACTGGGCGTGGGAATCATTTGGGTGCCTGGTAGGCTCGGCATGACCCATGCTCGCAAATTCATGCGAAACGAAAGTCCATGATTCCCCTGCCAGGCCGACCGGCCTATGCAATGCAACGAGAAAATACCGTAGCATGCGCAGCGAAACAGGGGCTTCAGCCGACGCGCAAGCGTCGTGCTGCGTCAAGGGGCAAAGCGGTGCATCAAGCTGCCGCTCGCATTTGATCAAACCGCAGGCATGCGTGAGCTGCTTGCGATATTGGATGCTCTTGGAAGGCTTCTGGGCGGCGGGCAGGCGACTGCGGTCCCTGTCCTTGTTTCAATTCAGGGGTTCGATGGATCGATGGCAAATTTAAATAGTTACGCAGGTCAGCTGGGGCAGCATCCCATAAGGCTGACGCCCCCCCCTTGTCATCGATTCCAGTACCAAAAGCAGCTCAACGCAGCCGTCTGCGCGAATCCATAGCTGCGCTTTTCCCTTGTATCGACACCGAAGTCGCATGCGTCAGCGTGTATCGACCGCATGCACCCAATTCAAAAAGCAGGGAGCGATCATCATGAGTTTCAACCGTCATAACCTGTTGGCCTTTTCCGTTGCGATCGCGTTGACGGTTTCGTTGACTGCATGCGGCGGTGGAGGTGGGGGTAATGGAAACGTGCGGCCGTCGTCAGCGGCACCGGTGCCAACGCCATCCCCGGCACCGACCCCCGCGCCGACGCCAGCTCCCGCTCCAGCGCCAACACCTGTTCCTAGCCCAGCTCCTGCTCCAATCCCTGCTCCCGCTCCTGCTCCAACCCCTCCGCCGGCACCGGCGCCGACGACATTGACCGGCAGCCCTACGCCACTACCCACGCCCACCATTTCTTTGTACAACCCGTTGCGTGCGCAGCTTGACCCGGAGAACGTACCGCTCGCCTGGGTGAACGCACAAAGCCTGACGGGTAACCAGGGGCAGGGCGTCAAAGTTGGCGTCCTGGACAGCGGCGCGCAGGCGGATAACCCTGCGCTGATCAATCGCATCAGTTGGTTCAAGGACTACGTCGATTCCAGCAACACCACGCCAAAAGATACGGATGGGCACGGCACCATGATGGCGGAGATCATCGGCGGTACTGCGAACGCCAATGGCTCCGGTGGCAATCCTTTCTATGGCGGTGTGGCGCCGCAATCATCGCTGTACATCGCGAGGGTCGGCGACAGCACAGGCAGCGTCAGCGTCAGCCTGATCCCGCAGGCGCTGTCCGACCTGACCGCGCAAGGCGTCAAGCTGATCAACAACTCCTACGGCAGCAGCACGTCGATCGCCGCGGTCGGCGCTTCGGATCCGAAGGTGACCACGAGATATGCAGTCTTCCAGCCAACGATTGCCAATGGCCAATTGATGGTTTGGGCGGCGGGCAACGAGGGCATGTCGCAGCCAAGCATTGAAGCAGGCTTGCCGTACTACGAACCTGCTCTTCAAAAGAATTGGCTCGCAGTGGTGAACGTTGCGTTGAATGCATACGGTCAAGTCACCGGACTCGATACAGCGGCTACGTCCAATGCGTGCGGGGTCGCCGCGCCGTGGTGTCTGGCTGCGCCGGGATACCTTTACGTTTCTCCGGTGGCCAATACCGGTTTCTCGACCGGGGCGGGTGATGGCACGTCGGGAGCTGCCGCAGTAGTAAGTGGTGTCGCGGCTCTCGTGTGGCAGCGCTTTCCATTCTTTACCGCCAGCAATGTCCAGCAGACGCTGCTGGGTACGGCGACCAATCTGGGCAGTCCGGATTATTACGGGTACGGATTGGTAAATGCGGCGGCGGCGGTCAACGGGCCGGGGCAGCTCAATTGGGGTGTATTCGACGTGAATATACCTGTTGCCAGCGAGTACGCCCTATTTTTGAACAACATTACAGGAACCGGCACGCTGCAACTGGACGGCAGCGGCATGATCGCCCTGTTTGGGCAGAATAATTTTGGTGGCGTCATCGTCAACGGTGGAAATTTGCAGGTCTTGTCGCCCAATACCTTTACAAACGGGGCGATCATCAACGGTGGCTACCTTGTTCTAGATAGCGTCCTGACTGCAAACGTCACTATCAACAACGCCGGCGGATTAATGACTGGAGCCCACGATGGTGTTATCAACGGCAACGTCACGAACACCGGTTCGCTCAACCTGTATTACAGCTCGTTGCAAATCAACGGCAATTACACCGTATCACCGGTACAGCCCACACAAGGTGTTCTGATCAACACCGTTTTAAAGGCGGGAAATACATTGACGGTTTCGGGTGTCGCAACGCTAGGCAATTCTTCCGAAATACTTGTCAGTGTTCCGGATGGTTACACGCCAAGTGCTGAAGAATTGCTGATACAGGCGAATGGGGGCGTGACGGGTACATTTGGCAAGCTTGTGGTAAATGGAAGTGTCTATGTATCTGGCGTGTTGTCATATACGGCGAACCAAGTCGAAGTGTCGCTTTCGCAGAACTCTGTTTCTTCTGTTGCGGCAATCACTATGCAGCCTTTGGCTACCACCCAGCAGACGGCTCAACATATTCAAACCGCGCTGACGCAGGCGAATAATTGGGTAAGCAACCCCGCATCGCATCAGAACTTCCTGGATGCGGCGAGTGAATTCATGCACGTGAACTCGATTGCACAAGCGGAAGCGTCCATCAATAGCCTTTCAGGACAACTGCTGGCTTCGTCCCAAGGGCTTACCTTTCAGCAGGCGGGTATTATCAATCGTACGGTGGCTGATCGCCTTGTCGACCTGGGTGACGATCATTCGGCGCAAGGCATATGGTTCCAGGGAACGGGCGCTGATGGCGACATTGCGCGCTCTGGTTATGCCACTGGCAGCTATAGCGGTGGCGGATCGGTTGTCGGCTACGACGTCAAGCTGGCGGAGCATTTCGCGCTGGGCCTTGGTCTGGACTGGAACCGCCTGAGTTCGCATTACTCTTTGCAAGGTGGTAACAACACCTCACGCAGCACCGGCGTAATGCTGTATGCCAAGTACGACATGGGTAATGCCTATTTGTCAGGCCGTATCGGCGAGGATTGGATTCACACAGATACAAGTCGCTGGGGCGTGTTAGGTACCGTACCGGCCGCAATCAACAGCTCGCGCAACGACAGGATGACGTCGGCTTATCTGGAAATGGGATACGACGCGAAGTCGAATGCATGGACCACCACGCCGTTCGTGTCCGCAGGGGACGAGTATCTGCGGCGTGGCGCCATTGCGGAGCATGGCGCTGGCGGTTTCGGTATCACCGCTTCTGACCATGGTTTCAACCAGAGCTACGCACAAGTCGGCGCTCGGCTGGGTTATCGCTGGACCTGGGGTACAGGCCAACTTTCATTGAAAGGCTTCGCTTTGTACCAGCACGTGCTCGCTGGCCGCAACCTTGGATTCACTGCTGCCTATGCGGGCGCTCCAAGCGCCACGTTCGCGCTGGAGGGTGTGAATACTCCGCGCAACAGCGGCTGGATCGGGGCTGGCTTGAATGCCTCGTTGAACAACCAGTGGTCGTGGTTCGCCAATCTGGATGGCCAGATTGCAGGCGGTGGAACGAAGGCGGCAGTGTTCAGCGCGGGCGCAAGGTATCGCTTCTGACCGCATCCCGGCTGCGCACGAATGACGACATTCGTGCGCAGCGAACGGGAATCAGTCTTTCTCGTGATCTACCGGAGCATGCTCGTGATGCTCGGCAATCACATGCCGCTCATGCAGCTCTTCGCTGGTATTCATTGGCTGAGCTGATTCCGCTGCCGACTCTGCCGCGGCAGGAGCTTGCTCGGTTTCCGGAGCGGGGCGAAGCGTTTCCTTTTCTTCCCCACCAGTGATCTTCAGGATCGAATGGCGCATTTCGCGGGCGAGGATCACACGGGCGTCGCGCACCATGTCTTCCAGCGCGCTGTCGTAGTCGAGCTTGCCGTTGGCGTCGGTCCAGACGATGCGGCGTTCGCGCAGTTTCTGGATGAAGCCGCGGAACAGGGCCTTGTCGAAGAATTCGGGCGCCAGCGGTTCGCTGAGCAGGCTCAGGCGCTGGGCGGTGAGGGTGCAGACGTTTTCCAGTTCGGACGCGGTGATGGTGTGCGGGCCGTTCTTCACCAGCGCGGCGATGGCGATGTAGTAGCGCTCGAACGCCTGGATCAGGCTGCGCGCGATCACGCGCAACTGATAGGCGGCGTCGTCCTGGCCGGGGCCGCGCTCGAGTACGCGGCCTTCGCCGACCGCTTCGAGCAGGCCGCGGCGCACGAAGAAATCGATGGTGGCCTGCAGTTGCGTGGCGAAGCCTTCGGTATCCCACGGCAGGAACAGCTCGCCCTGGATGAAGGGATAGATGATGCGGCCCAGGCGTATGACCGAAGCGCGCGACATGCGCCGGTTGTTGAGGAAGCAGCAGGCCACCCACGCGGCGACGGCGGTGAGATGCAGCACGTTGTTGCGGAAGTAGCTCAGCAATACCGCCGGCTCGCCTTCCACCGTGAGCACGTCACCGAGCGGATGGCGCACGCGCGTGATCCAACCCATCTGCTCGCCGTAGGCGATGATCGCATCCGGCGCCAGCGGCGTAAGCGTCATGCGATCGGAATACGGCAGCGCCTCGAGCAGGGCCTTGAGCAATTCCAGCTGCGCCAGCAGGTCGTTTTCCGCCATCGCGTGCTTGGGCGTGGAAAGCAGGGCGAGCGCGAGCAGGTTGATCGGATTGACGTCGGCCGCGCGGTTGATATTGATCTGGATTTTTTCAGCCAGCTGGTCGACCACGCTGCTCAGCCATTCCGGTTTGCTGGTCGGGTCGGCGGTGGTGTTGCGCCACTGGTTGCTGGCTGCATCGAGCAGTGGCGTGAGCTCGATCGGTTCGCCGAAGTTCAAGGCCACGTGGCCGTAGCGCTGGCGCAGCACGCCCAGGCCGCGCAGCAGGCCGATCAGCGATTCCTTTTCCTTCGGCTTGCCGGACAGCTCGCCGATGTAGCTCTTGCCCTCCATCAGCTTCTCGTAGCCGATGTAGACCGGCTGGAATAGCACGGGACGGCGCGGCGCGCGCAGGAAGGCGCGCACGGTCATCACCAGCATGCCGGCACGCGGCGCCAGCAGGCGGCCGGTGCGCGAGCGCCCGCCTTCGATGAAGTATTCCATCGGCACGCCGCGGTCGATCAGCTGCGCGACGTATTCGTTGAACACTACTGAGTACAGCGCGTTGCCCTTGAAGCTGCGGCGCAGGAAGAACGCGCCGCCGCGGCGCAGGATCGGCCCGATCACCGGCAGGTTGAGGTTCACGCCGGCGGCGATGTGCGGCACCACCACGCCCGAATCGTGCAGCTGGTACGACAGCAACAGATAATCCGCATGGCTGCGATGGCTGGGCACGTACACCACTTCGTAGCCGGGCGCAGCGGCGCGGGCCTTGTCGAAGTGATGCATGGTGATGCCGTCGTAGAGCTTGTTCCAGAAGTTGCGCAGCAGGAACGAGGCCGAGCGCACCACCGGGTGCGAGTAGTCCGCGGCGATCTCCATCATCATCTTGTGCGCGCGTTGCCACGCCTTCGCGTAAGTGATGTTTTCCTTCGCCGCGGTGGAGGCGATCGCGGCGCGTACCGGCTCGGCGTTGAGCACGGCGTCGACCACGGTGCGACGGTGCGAAAGATCGGGCCCGATCACCGCCGCGCGAATGCGCCGGAAGTGCGTACGCATCACGCGCGCCATCTTGCGGGCGAAGCGTTCCGGGCGCACCTCGCCTTCTTCGTTCAGCACTGAGCGCAGCGATACGGGCGCGGAGAAATGCACCACCGTGTCGCGGCCATTGAGCAGCAGCGCGAGCATGCGGCGGAAGCGGCCGACCATCACCCAGTTTTCCGAAAACAGCACGCTGAACCAGCCGGATTCGCGCGTGGGCGCGCGGCCGACGTAGATCGATACGGGCACGATCTGGATGTCGCGATCCGGAAAGCCTTCCAGTGCGCGCACCAGTTGGCCAAATGGTTCATTCGGCGAACGCTTGCGGTTGCGCCCGAACAGCCAGCCGTCGCGGCGCGCCAGCGCGAACACCGAGCGGCGCCGGCGCGTGAACGGCAGCGGTTGCATGGGGCTGGGCAGGCCTGCTTCGCGGCAGGCGCGGTCCAGGATCAGCGCGTCGGAAAAACCGTCGCGCTCGATCGCGTAGCAAACGGGTGCATCGGTTTGCAGCAAACCGGCCGGTTCGGCCGGATCGCGGCGAATGCGTACCCACGGTTCAAGCAGGTGCCCGGCGAGGTTGAACCACCAGGGGGCGCGGCTGCGGTAGCTGGATTCCGCGGTCGTCATAGTCGGCATCTGCATAGTGTAGCGTTCGGTGCACCGGCGATCTTAGGGCTTTGCCGCCACGGTCGTGCCGGCAGGCGCGCTGCTGGCCGGTGCTGGCGTGCTGCCCGAGGATGCCGGCGCGGCGCTGCTGCTGGCCGGCGCCGGCGGATGCATGAGCTGTTCGTGCTGCGCGCGTTCGCTGTCGAGCAGATCCTGGCTGTACCAGCGGCCGTCCACCAGCACGAGCTGCGAGTCGGAACTCAATGGCTTGCCGAGCAGGGTGTAGTCGATCTTCACGTGGGCGTGACCATGATCGATGCCGATGGTGCTGACTTTTACCGAGTCGAGCGTGTCGTCGATGGAAAGACCGTAGATGGTCAGCAACTGCTTGATGCCCTGGTACGCGGTGGCGTACTTCTTCATCGCGGTGTCGAAGTCCATGCTTTGCAGCTGATCGGGCGATTTCAGGTCGAGCTGGCGCGCGGTGGTCACCACCACGCCGACGGCCTGCTTGGCCTTGTCCTGGTCGAACCAGGGCGTCTGCTGTGCCCACGGCAGCAGCACGTTGAGTGCGTCGCGCATCTGCTGCTTCTGGTTTTCCGTCATCGTCTTGTTCTGCGCGATGCCGGTGGTGAGGATGGCCTGGCCGATGCCGATCATCACCGGCAACTGGTCGTGGTACTGCTGTTCCATCTGCGTCAGCTTGGGCTTGAGCTGGTCGTACAGCGTGGTCTCCGCATTGGGCGCGGTGAGCTGCTTGACCGCCTGGGCGAAGCGGGCGCGGTCCTGGTCGGTGATCGGCCGCTGGTCGGGACGCGGGCGGGTCCAGTCGGTGCGCAGGTTGGCGTAGTCGGCCGGGGGCAGGGCGTGCTTCCAGAAGCCGTTGAAGTCGCCGGCCTTGATCAGCGTCACGGACTCCTGCACGGCCGCTTCCGGCGAGGCGCCTCCCGGTACGGCGGCGGCCTCTTCCTTGTTGTGGCAGGCGGCCAACGCAAGCAGCGCCAACAGCAGCAGGCTACGGCCAAGGGTTTGAAAACGCATGGATTCTCTCGCTTGGGAGGGCGGTGGCTTGCCGTCCTGGCAAGGGGCAGAGTGCGGCGCCGTACGGCGGGGCGCGGTGCATCTTAGAGCCTGTCCGGAGTTTCGCGTAGCCCGCCAAAAAGAAAACCCCGCGGGCGTTGGGCCTCGCAGGGTCATGCCGGCATGGCCGGAAGGGAAATGGCCTTGCCCGCAGAATTTGGAGGTCAGCAGGGTCGGCGCGCCCATGATACGGCCCTTCCTGACTTCAGGCAACACTTTAAGTTGTGTGTTGTAACTAATTGAATTTATTCGACGCGAAGAGCTTGGATTTTCTGCTGGCGGCGTTGCTCGCGCGGCGTGCTCCATGCGTTGTTGAACAGCGCCGGTTCCCACGAACCATAGGTCGGATTGGGCAGTACGAACCAGCGCGTGCCGATCCAGTCCTTGTAGGGTGCCATAGCCTGAGCCCGGCCGCTTGGCGTGTTGGCGAGCACGCTGAGGAAATCGCCGAGCTGGTCGCCGAATTGCATCAGCACGCGGTGATGCTGGCCGATCAGCTGGCGGCGGCAGCTTTTCTCGGTACCCACCTGATCGCAGCCGGGCAGGAGCGTGCCCAGCCCCAGGAAGGCCTCCGGACCGGACACCGGCAGGCCGGCCTTGCGCAGGTTGTCGAGCGTGGCGGCATCCAGGTCTTGCGCGCGATTGGAGATGTAGAACACCGCAATGCCATGCTTGGCCGCGAACTGGGCGAATTCCACCGCGCCGGGCAATGCGCGTGCACGTGCTTCCTTGCACCAGGCGGCCCAATCGGCCTCGTTGAATTCGCCGCCTTTGCGGATCAGGCGTGCCTGATAGGGCGAGTTGTCGAGCACGGTTTCGTCGATGTCCAGGATCACCGCCGGCTTGAGGTGCTTGTACGGCGTGGTGCGATCCTCGCTGGGCAGGGCGTCCCAGTTCCTGTCCTTCAGCGCGGCGAGCAATTGCGACTCCGCGGCGCGAAAGGTTTCCTGATAGACCAGGTCGTGCTCCAGCGCGGTCTGCGTCCAGGCCACGGCGTTGAGGTTGTCATCGGCGGCGACGGTTGCGGCGGGGGCTGCTGTGGATTGAACGGACGCCGCCGATGGATGCTGCGCCTCGCTGGCGCAACCGCAAAGCAGCAACGTGCTCAACAGCACGGGCAGGAACTTGGTCATGGAACACCCTGTTTGGCGAGACGGAACCGGCAGAGGATCGCGCAAGTTTATGACAGACTTGCCGCACTACGTCCTTCAGCCATGGATCGCGCCCCGTGTACGCAGCCCTGCCTTCCACCCGCGGTATCCGCATCGTCAGCTATGCATTGACCGCCCTGGCGCTGTTGCTGGTGCTGTGGCTGCACCTGCTGCCCGCGTTGCTGGCGGGGCTGCTGGTGTACGAACTGGTGCATGCGATGACGCCGCTGCTCGGCCAACGCATCTCAGGCGAACGTGCACGCCTAGTTGTAGTGACGGTGCTGGGCGTGATCGTGGTGGGTCTGCTGACCTTGCTGATCGTGGCGCTGGTGGGCTTCTTCCGCAACGAGATCAGCAATCCCGCCGAGTTGTGGGAACAACAATTGATGCCGCTAGTGGAAAAGGCGCGCGCGCAGTTGCCGCAATCGCTCACCAACTGGCTGCCGGACAGCGTGGACGAATTGCGCGTGATGGCGCTGGAACTCACCCGCAAGCATGCGATGAGCCTGCAGAACGTCGGCAAGGAAACCGCGCGCGTGCTGGTGCATATCATCCTGGGCCTGGTGCTGGGTGCGCTGGTGGCGCTCAACCGGGCGCGTCCTTCGCATCAGGTCGGTCCGCTGGCGGCCTCGCTGGGCGAGCGTTGCCATCACCTGGCGGCGGCGTTTCACAACATCGTGTTCGCACAGATCAAGATTTCGCTGATCAACACCATCGCCACCGCCATCTTCCTGCTCGGCGTGCTGCCGCTGATGGACATCCACGTACCACTGGCGAAAACGCTGGTGGTGGTGACCTTTCTCGCCGGTCTGCTGCCGGTGATCGGCAACCTCATTTCCAACACCGCGGTGACGATCGCCAGCCTGTCCATATCGATCTGGGTGGCCGCCGCCGCGCTCGGCTTCCTGATCGTGATCCACAAGCTGGAATACTTCCTCAATGCGCGCATCATCGGCACGCAGATCCGCGCCCGCGCGTGGGAGCTGCTGGTGGCGATGCTGGTGATGGAAGCGGCGTTCGGGCTGGCCGGGTTGGTCGCGGCGCCGATCTATTACGCGTATCTGAAGCGGGAACTGGAGCAGCAGCGGTTGATTTGATCGGCGCCCGATACCGTAGGTTGGGGTGCAAACCCTGATATATCCCCACGTTTTTGCTTTGCGCTCTTTACTCTGCAAAAAACGAAAACGTTCATGCTGGCGACCCGCTAAAAAAGCCAAAAAGTCATTCCGGCGAAGGCCGGAATCCATGCTTCGTGCTGGCGATGGATTCCGGCCTTCGCCGGAATGACGGTGAGGCAATATGAGCGATTGCGCACAGGAAGGGCAAGCTTACTGATTTCGCTCAACATATCAGGCGAAAAACGTGGGGATGTTTCAGGGTGCAAACCCCAACGCCGCGATGCATGCCGATGCGAATGTTGGGGTTTGCACCCCAACCTAAGAGCGGATGGCGGTCAACAGCGCATCGTTTTCCACCGCGCCTTCCCAGGTGTTGCCGTGAAGCAACTGCTCCAGTGGCAGGCGCGAACGCCAGCCGGCGATTTCCAGTTCCGGCTTGGGCAGGAATTCGC
>CBJMMB010000014.1:0-43093 GCA_966430775.1 uncultured Dyella sp.
CCTGCGCGCCGCTGACCTGGCCGATCGGCATGGGCAAGCGCCTGAAGGGCGTGTACCACCTGCTGCTGGATGAAGTGCACGTGTTCGAACAGGGCAAGAACTTCACGCGCCAGGATTCGACCATCTTCAAAGGCCTGGATGCGCCGGGGCTGGAAGCGGCGATCGGTAGCGAAGCGATGAAGGAACTGCGCGAAGAGCTGGAACTGGTGCAAGGCGCATCGCATCCGTTCGAACTGGACAAATACCTGGCCGGCAAGCTCACGCCGGTGTTCTTCGGTTCGGCCGTGAACAACTTCGGCGTGCAATTGCTGCTGGATTTCTTCGTGGAGCACGCACCCTCGCCGCGTTCGCGCGCCACGCTCGGCCGCGAAGTGAAGCCAGAGGAAGAAAAACTCACCGGCTTCGTGTTCAAGATCCAGGCCAATATGGATCCGGCGCATCGCGACCGCGTGGCCTTCATGCGCGTGTGTTCGGGCACCTATACCGCCGGCATGAAGATGGTGCAGACGCGCACCAACAAGGAAGTGCGCATCGCCAACGCGCTCACCTTCATGGCCAGCGATCGCGAGATCGTGGAAAGCGCCTATCCGGGCGACGTGATCGGACTGCACAACCACGGCACCATCAGCATCGGCGACACCTTCAGCGAAGGCGAGGCGATCAGCTTCACCGGCATTCCCAACTTTGCCCCGGAACTGTTCCGCCGCGCGCGCCTGCGCGATCCGCTGAAAATGAAAGCCTTGCAGAAAGGCCTGGCGCAGCTTTCCGAAGAAGGCGCCACGCAGTTCTTCCGGCCCTTGATGAGTAACGATCTGATTCTCGGCGCGGTCGGCGTGCTGCAGTTCGACGTGGTGGCCTATCGCTTGAAGGACGAATACGGCGTGGACGCCAGCTTCGAACCGGTCGGCGTGGTGACGGCGCGCTGGGTGCACTGCGACGATGCGAAGAAGCTGGAAGAATTCCGCGAGAAGAACATCATGAATCTCGCCATCGACGCGGCCGGCGAACTGGTCTACCTCGCACCCTCGCGCGTGAACCTGCAGCTGACGCAGGAGCGCTCGCCCGCCGTGCGCTTCTCCGCCACCCGCGAGCACGCCGCGTCGATCGACGTGTAAGGCGCGGGCGACCGCTCGTCTTCACATCTTCATCACCTCGCCGGGCAGTACCGCCCGGCGAAGCATCTCGCTAATCTGAAGGCTGGGGATGCCCTGGTCCATTCTACGCAGGCGGCATGATGTTCAGAAGGCTCGCAGGGTGTGTTGCGCGATGCAGGGAAGACTAGCCGTCTTTTCAAATCGCGCGGCACAGTCTGCGGGCCTTCTGAACATCACCCTCCGGGCCGGCCCTGTCTGTCCGCATGCCTTCGGCTCATCGCCTCGACAGAGGGCCAGTCTGCCTTCGCCGATGATCCCATGGCCTGCGAACAGACAGGACCGGTGACGCCTACGTAGAATGGATCAGGGCATCCCTAAGGACCGCCGCCCAGTTCGCCGGGCGCGGCATATCCAAAGCCACCACAGCGGGATTTCGCATGGTCAGCTCCGACGTGACGCCGACGGCAAGGAAGTATGGCTGGTTGGCCAACCTGCCCATTCGCTACAAGATCATTCTCGCGATCGGCCTGCTGCTCGGCTTGTTCCTGCTCGACAGCCTCGCCAACGTCATCTCCGAACAGCATCAGTCCCAATCGCGCGGCTGGGCGGACCACACCTACCAGGTGCTGATCCAGATCGAGGAAATGCAACGCACGGCCGCAGCCAGCCAGATCGGCCTGCGCGGATTCATGCTGATTCACGACCCCAAGGAATTGGCGCGCGCCCAGAGCAACAACGTCCGTTTCATGGCGCAGCTCGCCGAACTGCGGCAACTGACCGCCGACAACGCGCTGCAGCAATCGCGCATCGATCGGATCCAGACGCTGGCCCAGCAGTGGAACCATGAAATGCAGGCCATGGTGATCGATCCGGCCGCTTCGCTCAAAGCCGGCGATCCGCAGCTCGCCGCGCAAATCGCAGCCATCCAGGCCAACTATCTGGCCCATCGCACGGCACACGTGGAGGATTACACGGCCGTACTGGATCAGATGAGCCAGACCGAGCGCCAGTTGCTCACCATGCGAAACCAGAGCGTGGACCGGCTGCGGCAGGACACCTTCTACATCAACATCATCAGCGCGGTGATCGGCTTTGTACTGGGCCTGATGGTGATCTCGCTCACCTCACGCATGGTGGCGCGGCCGATCCGCCGGCTGGGCGAATCGATGACGCGGCTGGCCAATCACGATCACACCATTCCGATCCGCGGCGTGGAGCGCAAGGATGAGATCGGCGAGATTTCGCGCGCGCTGCAAGTGTTCAAGCAGATGGTGATCGAATCGCACGCGCAGGCGAAGCTGAAAAACGATGCCGCGGCGATTTCCGTCAGCCTGCAGGCGGCCACCAATCACCGCGAATTCGCCGAACGCCTGGTGAACCAGCTGGCACCGCAGATCCAGGCCGGCGTGGCGCTGTTCTACGGCTTCGACGAATCGCGCCAACGTCTCGATCTGCTGGGCAGCTACGGCCTGCGCCTGCAGAACACGCCGGATGCATACATGCCGGGCGAAGGGCTGGTAGGCCAGGTCGCCGCCTCGCGCCATCCCATTGTGCTGGGAGAAGTGCCGCCCAATTATTTCCGCGTCGATTCCGGCAGCGGCCAATCATTGCCGCGCCATCTCACCATCCTGCCGCTGCTGGTGCGCAACCAGCTGGTGGGCGTGCTGGAGTTCGCCGGTTTCACCGCGCCCACGCAGCATCACGAGCAATTGCTGGAAGAACTGCTGCCGCTGGCCGCACTCACGCTGGAAAATCTCAACCGCTCGGTGAATACGGAACAGCTGCTGGAGCAGACGCGCGAGCAGACCGACGAGTTGCGCATCTCCGCCGTCACCATGCGCCAGCAGCAGGAAGCATTGCGCGCCGCCAACGATACCTTGCACGCCAAGACCATCGAACTGGAGGAGCAATCCCAACGCCTGCTGGCGTCCGAGGAAGAACTGCGCGTGCAGGCCGACGAGCTGCAGGCATCCAACGAAGAACTGCGGATGATGACCGACACGCTGCGCGAGCAGAAGCGGCAAGTGGAAGCGCTGCAGAAGGAAACCGAGCAGAAAGCGGTGGAACTGGCGCGCGCCAGCCAGTACAAGAGTGAGTTCCTCGCCAACATGTCGCACGAGCTGCGCACGCCGCTCAACAGCCTGCTGATCCTGTCGCGCAGCCTGGGCGACAACCGCGAAGGGAATCTTACCGGTGAGCAGGTGGAATCGGCGCGCATCATCCATGACTCGGGATCGAGCCTGCTGCGCCTGATCAACGACATTCTGGATCTCTCCAAGATCGAAGCGGGCAAGATGGAGCTCGCGCTGGTCGACTACCCGTTGCAGAGCGTGGCGCGCAGCCTGCGCCGCAACTTCGATCACGTCGCGCGCGACAAACACCTCGAGTACGACGTGAAGGTGCAGGAAGGCCTGCCGGAAAGCATCCACACCGATCCCACCCGGCTGGAGCAGATCGTCAACAACCTGTTGGCCAACGCCTTCAAGTTCACCGCCAAGGGCGCGGTTCGCGTTCGCATCGGCCGGCCAACGGATGACCTCGCCCTTCCCGAGCCGCTGCGCGCGCAACCGATGCTCGCGATCAGCGTGAAGGACAGCGGCATCGGCATTCCGGCCGACAAGCTCGAGCGCATCTTCAACGCCTTCGAACAGGCCGACAACAGCACCAGCCGGCAATTCGGCGGCACCGGACTGGGCCTGAGCATTTCGCGGCGGCTGGCCGCGCTGCTGGGCGGCGACATCCTGCTACGCAGCGAAGTCGGACAAGGCAGCGAATTCGTGCTGCTGCTGCCCGAGCGCAGCACCGAAGCCGCCGCGACCGCCGTCACCGCCACAACGCCTGCCGCGACCGCGCTACCGCGTCGTGCACGGCGCGGCGCACCGCCGGCGGAAGGCATGAGCGACGATCGCGAGCGCATCGAGCCCGGCGACAGCGCGATCCTGATCGTGGAAGACGATCCGGCGTTCGCGCACATCCTGGCGGAAATGGTGCATCAGAAAGGCCATCGCATGCTGCATGCGCCCAACGGCGAAGCGGGCCTGGAACTGGCGCGCCGCTATCGCCCGATCGGCATCCTGCTCGACGTGATGCTGCCGGGCATGGATGGTTGGACCGTGATCGAACGCCTCAAGGCCGATCCTTCCACGCGCCACATCCCGGTGCATTTCCTCACCGCCACCGACGATACCGGGCGCGGGCGCGAACTGGGCGCCGTCGGTTTTCTCACCAAGCCGGTGACGCGCGAAGCGATCAACGAAGCCTTCGAGCGCCTGCTGCATTTCGCCAAGGGCCGCACGCGTCATTTGCTGGTGGTGGATGACGACGCACACGCACGCAGCGCCGTGCGCACGCTGCTCAGCCAGGACGACGTGGCGATCGACGAAGCCGGTTCCGCCGAAGAGGCGCTGCAGAAAATCGCCGCCACCGGCTACGACTGCATCGTGCTCGACCTTGGCCTGCCCGGCATGTCGGGCATGGACATGCTGGAGAAGCTGGCGGCGAGCGGCAGCATTCCGCCGGTAGTGGTGTATTCGGGACGCGAACTGAGCCGCGAGGAAAACCTACGCATCCGCCAGTACACCGACAGCATCGTGATCAAAGGCGCGCGCTCGCCCGAGCGCCTGATGGACGAGGTGAGCCTGTTCCTGCACAGCATTCGCGACGCGCGGCAGGGCGCCCCCGCGCCGGCGGCCAGCGACGATGGTTTACGCGGACATCACGTGCTGCTGGTGGACGATGACATGCGCAATCTGTTCGCGCTTTCCAAGGTGCTACGCGATTGGCATATGCAGGTGAGCATGGCGCAGGACGGACAGAAGGCATTGCAGGTGCTGGCCGAAAACCCGCAGGTGGAGCTGGTGCTGATGGACATCATGATGCCGGGCATGGACGGCTACGAAGCCACGCGCGCCATCCGCGCGCAGGCGAACTTCGCCAAGTTGCCGATCATCGCGCTGACCGCCAAGGCCATGCGTGGCGACCGCGAGCGCTGCCTGGAAGCGGGCGCCAACGATTACCTGTCCAAGCCGATCGACGTGGACAAGCTCGCTTCGATCATGCGCATGTGGCTGCGCGACTGATCCATGAGCAACGTGAGCGTGAACGCGCCGGAGCTGGACAGCATCGAGCTGGAGCTGTTCGTGCAGGCGCTGCACAAACGCCATGGCTACGATTTCAGCGGCTACGCGCCGGCCTCGCTGAAGCGGCGCGTGCGCCTGCTGGCCGACCAGTTGCACTGCAAGACCATCACCGGCCTGACCGAGCGCATGCTGCACGAACCGCAACTGCTGCCGAACGTGCTGGAAGGGCTCACCGTGCCCACCTCGGACATGTTTCGCGATCCGGCGGCGTTTCGCGCGCTGCGCGAGCAGGTGTTTCCGCTGCTGGCTTCCTATCCGCACATCAATATCTGGCAGGCCGGCTGTGCACACGGGCAGGAGGTGTATTCGCTGGCGATCCTGCTGGAAGAAGCCGGGCTGTACGACCGCACGCAAATCTTCGCCACCGATCTCAGCGACCGCGCCCTGCAGCGCGCCAGCGAAGGCATCTATCCGGGCAAGGATGCGCAGCAATGGTCGCGCAACTACCAGGCGGCGGGCGGCACGCATTCACTGGCCGACTACTGCAGTGCGGGCTACAAGCTGATCAAGTTCCATCAACGCCTGCGCCGGCACGTGACGTTCGCCGTGCACAACCTCGCCATCGACGGCGTGTTTTGCGAAGCGCATCTGATCCTGTGCCGCAATGTGCTGATCTATTTTTCCGATGCGCTGCAGGATCGCGCGCTGGCGCTGTTTCGCGATAGTCTGGTGCGCGGCGGCTTTCTCTGCCTGGGACTTCGGGAGAACCTCAACCAGGCGCCGCATGCGCAGGATTTTTCGCCGTTCGACGCGGCGTTGCGCATTTTCCGGCTGGCCGGCCACACCGAGGGCGCACACGCATGAGTGCGCCGGCGGCGATCGCGATCGGTTGCTCCGCCGGCGGCGTGGATGCGCTCAAGGCGGTGCTCGGCGGCCTGGACGCCAGGCTGTCGCAAGCGATCGTGGTGTGCCTGCACAGCCGCTCCGATACCGTGGACATGCTGCGCAGCGTGCTGGGCCGCATATCGCCGCTGCCGGTGACCGAAGCGATCGAGCGGCAACCGGTGCAGTCCGGCGTCGTGCATCTTGCGCCGTCGGGCTACCATCTGCTGGTGGAAAGCGATCTGCATTTTGCCTTGTCCATCGATCCGCGCGTGAACCATGCGCGGCCTTCCATCGATGTGCTGTTCCACTCCGCCGCCGAAGCCTGGCGCGGCGGACTGCTTGGCGTGGTGCTCACGGGCGCCAATGCCGATGGCGCCGCCGGATTGCGACGCATTCGTCAACTGGGTGGCCTCGCCGTAGTGCAATCTCCCGCGGACGCCGAAGCGGCCGCCATGCCGCAGGCGGCATTGGACGTCGCCGGCGCGGACTACTGCGTGCCCCTTCCGGATATCGCCCCTCTGCTCAACCGACTCTGCCTGGCATGACTACACACGTTCCCAAAATCCTGGTCGTCGACGACACCCGCGCCAACCTGGTCGCGATGCGCCATCTGCTGTCCGACAGCGGCGCCGAACTGGTGGAAGCCAGCAGCGGCAACGAAGCGCTGTCCAAATGCCTGGACCAGCACTTCGCGCTGATCCTGCTCGACGTGAACATGCCCGACATGGACGGCTTCGAGGTGGCGCAATGGCTGAGCGATACCGAACAACTGCGCGACACGCCGGTGATCTTCGTCACCGCCGCCTACGCCGATGACCTCAACCGCTTGAAGGGCTATCGCTCCGGCGCGGTCGACTACATCGCCAAGCCGATCAACGACGCCATCCTCAAATCGAAGGTGCGCGTGTTCCTGGAACTGCACAACGCGCGCATGCAACTGCAGCAAGCGATGGAAGAGCTGTCCGATCGCAATCGCCAACTGCAGGCGGAAATCGCCGAGCGCCAGCGCATCGAAGCCCAAGTGCGCCACCAGGCCACGCACGACATGCTGACCGGCCTGCCCAACCGCGTGCTGTTCCACGACCGCCTGCGCGCGGCGGTGCAATACAGCATGGTGCACGGTGTTCCCTTCGCCTTGGCATTGGTCGATATCGATGGCTTCAAGGGCGTGAACGACACCTACGGTCATCCTGCGGGCGATGCGCTGCTGCAGGCGATTTCCTCGCGGTTGACTCAACACGTGCGCGCCAACGACACGGCTGCGCGCCTGGGTGGCGACGAATTCGCGGTGATCTTCCGCGACGCCGGCGAGGTCGCGCCGCTGCTGCAGCGCTGCCAGGACATCTGCAAATTATTGGCGCAGCCCTATCCGCTGCAGGGCGCGAATGGCGCGTTCCTCGCGCACGTCAGCGCCAGCATCGGCATCGCGGTGTGGAACGAACAGATCGATTCGGATGAAGCGCTGATCCAGGCCGCTGATCGGGCCATGTACCAAGTGAAGGATCACGGCAAGAACGGGTGTGCGCTGGCCTCTACATGACACCGTCGATGCATCGCGTGACTACGCGTGTCGCGGCATGCTAGGACTTCTTGCGCGGCGACACCCACAGTGTGATATGCGCGCGGAACACCGACGTTCCACTCGGGTCCGTCACCTCCACCTGCACCGGCCATTCGTGGCCCGCGTGGATTTCCCCTAGCGGCGCTTCCGGCGTGGCGACGGCGTGCATGCTGCCTTTGGCGCGTTGCAGATACTCCACGCGCATGCCTTTGGGAATCCAGCGCGCAGTTGGCGGCAGGGTCGCTTCGGCCATCACACCGGCGCTCAATTCAGCCAGATTGCACAACGCAATCGCGTGCACGCTGCCGATATGGTTGTGCACGCGCCGGCGATCGCGCATGCGCACTTCGCAGCGGCCGGGTTCCAGTGCGACGAAGTGCGGGGCGATGGTGGCGAAGTAAGGCGCGCGCAGGCAGATGGCGCGGGAGAACAGCCAGTGGCCGCCGGGCCAGCGGGTGATGCGTTGGTAGAGCGATAGCAGCGACGTGCTCATGACGTCTCCAGCGATCAAACGGAGCGGGATGGGCTCCCTCCCCTGCGTGCAGGGGAGGGCCGGGGGTGGGGTTGTACGAGCTTGCCGCGCAGCAGAATTCACCACGAGATTGAGGGCTTCACCCCACCCTAACCCTCCCCTACTGCACGTAGGGGAGGGAGCGGATGTCGGCGAGCTGAAGCATGGATGGATGCGCTTTTGTCACGCCGCATCCGCCAGCTTCTTCGAATCCTTGCGCGCGATCGCCGAGCGCAGTTCCGCCGGATCGAAATCATCCACCGAGATGAACTCGAACACGCCTTCGCGCACGCGCTTGAGCAAGGCCGCTTCCGATGCGTCGATCACGCCGGCCTTCACCGCTTCGTCCAATTGCGCAACGTAATCGTGCGATTTGAACTGCCCGGCCTTCTGCGCCTTGCCGAACTTGCGCTCGACCGGCTCGGCGGCGATCACGTCGGGCAGCAGCTCGTTCATGCGGCCCACCGTGTTGTTAGGCGTGGGCGTGAGATACGTCCACTCCAGCAAACGATCGCGCGCCTCGCCCGGTGCGGTGATGATCGCCGCGACGCGACGGCCCAGGCGATCCGATGGCGGCACTTCGCGACGACCGAACGGGAACACCAGCACACGCAACAGCCAACCTACCGGACGCACCGGGAAATTGCGGATCGCACCATCCAGCGCCATCTGCGTGCGCCACATGCATTCGTGGAAGGCCCACGCCAGCAGCGGGCGATCCGCTTCCGGGCGGCCGGTGTCCTCGTAGCGTTTCAGCATCGCGCTGGCGATGTAGAGATAACTCAGCACGTCGCCAAGGCGCGCGGAAAGCTTCTCCTTGAACTTCAGCTTGCCGCCCAGCACGCCCATGAAGGTATCGGCGCACAAGGCGAGCGCGGCGGAATAACGATTGAGCTTGCGGTAATAGCGGCGCACATAGGCATCGCCCGCCGCGTCGCCGATGCGTGCGCCCGTAAGACCCAGCACGAAACTGCGCACCGCGTTGGAAATGCCGAAGCCTATGTGTCCGAACAAGGCACGATCGAACGCTTTCAGGCGTTCGCTGTAGTCGGCGATCGATAGCGCCTGCATTTCCTTCAGCACATAAGGATGACAGCGGATGGCACCCTGGCCGAAGATCATCAGGCTGCGCGTCATGATGTTCGCGCCTTCCACCGTGATCGCAATCGGCACACCTTGCCAGGCGCGCCCGGCGTAGTTCTTGGGACCAAGCTGCACGGCCTTGCCGCCATGCACGTCCATCGCATCACCGGCCACCGCGCGACCCCATTCGGTGGCGTGGTACTTGGCGATCGCCGAAGGCACGGCCGGCTTTTCGCCGCGATCCACCGCTGCGGCCGTCGCGCGCGACAACGCCGCCGTCGCGTAGGTAAGCCCGCCGATGCGCGCCAACGCTTCTTCCACGCCTTCGAACCGCGCCACCGCCAGACCGAACTGCTTGCGCATGCGCGCATACGCACCGGTCGCAGCGGTGGCCATGCGCACGCCGCCGGTGGCGTTGGATGGCAGCGAAATCGCGCGACCCACCGACAGGCATTCCACCAGCATGCGCCAGCCATGACCGGCCATGTGCGGACCGCCGATCAAGGTGGACAGCGGCGCGAAGATGTCCTTGCCGCGCACCGGCCCGTTCTGGAACGGCACGTTTAACGGGAAATGGCGACGGCCGATTTCCAGGCCGGGCGTGCTGCGCGGAAGCAACGCGAGCGTGATGCCGAGATCGTCCTTGTCGCCGAGCAGATGTTCCGGGTCGTACAAACGGAAGGCCAGGCCCACCACGGTGGCGATCGGCGCCAGCGTGATGTAGCGCTTGTCGAAATTCAGGCGCATGCCGATCGTTTCGACGCCATCGACCATCTGCTTGCAGACGATGCCGTAGTCCGGAATCGAGGTGGCGTCTGAACCCGCATACGGACCGGTGAGTGCGAAGCAGGGAATTTCTTCGCCCACCGCAAGGCGCGGCAGATAGAAATTCTTCTGCTCGTCACTGCCGTAATGCAGCAGCAGTTCGGCCGGGCCGAGCGAATTGGGCACGGCGACGGTCGAGGCCACGGTGGCCGACATCGTGGCCAGCTTCTGCAGCACCGCCGAATGCGCCAGCGCGGAGAAACCCAGGCCGCCGTACTGCTTGGGAATGATCATGCCGAAGAATTTGTGCTTCTTGACGAAGTCCCATACCTCCGGCGGCAGATCGGCCAGCTCGTGCGTGATCTGCCAGTCATCCAGCATGCCGCACAGCTGTTCCACCGGGCCGTCGAGGAAAGCCTTTTCTTCCACGCTCAATTCCGGCTTCGGTTGCTTGAGCAGTTCGTGCCAGTCCGGCTTGCCGGAAAAGAGCTCGCCCTCGAAGCCGACAGTGCCGGCTTCCAAAGCGGTCTGCTCGGTATCGGACAGCTTCGGCGTGACCTTCGCAAACACCTTCAGCAGCGGCGCGCTGATCTGCTTGCGACGGAAGCCGAGATTCAGCAGCGGCAGTGCGATCGTCAATTCGATCACCAGCAGGATCACCGTCGTGACCGGCGCATGCACCAGCAACCCCACGACCAGCGTGGTGACGATCGTGGCGATCGCCCAGGTACGCAGACTGCTGCGATGGTAAGCGCAGGCGCCGGTCGCAATGAGCGCGGCCAACACGGTCAGTAGTACGGACATCTCAACACCTCATGGCAGATGACTTCGCCGTGTCACCGGCGGATTCCAGGCTTTCGATGAAGCCTGCAATGGCGGCCGTGAACGCGTCATTCGCATCCCCGGCCAACATATGAGTAGCGCCGGGCACCTCGGCATGCCGCGCATGCGGTACCAGCGCAAGGAATTCTTCGACCGTGCCGCGCGAAACGACGTCGCTGCGTTCGCCCGAAAGCAGCAGCACCGGCACGTCGATGTTGGCCGCAGCTTTGAACAGGCGCGGCTGATAGCGTTCGCTTTCGCTGACCAGGTCGCCTGCCAGCAGCGCCGGATCCCAATGCCAGCGCAGGCGACCGTCGGCGCCTTCGCGCAGCAGCGGGCGCAATTGCTGCTCGCTCTTGCGCTCGCGGCGCTGCGGCAGATACGCCGCAATCTGCTCCGCCGCTTCGGCGTAACTGGCAAATCCATCCGGGTGCGCCTGCATGAACGCAAGAATGCGCTCGACGCCGGCCGTTTCCCAGCGCGGCGTGATGTCGACCAGCACCAGCGCACGGAAAGGCGCGGGCAGCACTTCGCCCGCGGTTACCAGGCCCAGCAATCCCCCCATCGAGGCACCGACCAGGATCGGCGGTTCGGGCTGCGCATGGGCCAGCGCGACCAGGTCATCGGCGAAATGCTGCATGTGGTAGTCGCCATCCGCTGCACGATCGCTTTCGCCATGACCCCGGCTGTCGAAGGTGACACAGCGGCAGCCGCGTGCAGCGAGCGCATCGGCCGCAGCGTTCCAGGCGCCGCGGGTCTGGCCGAAGCCGTGCGCGAACAGCAGCGTCGGTGCGGCATCGGGATTGCGCACGTCGACCGCCAGCGACAGGCCGTCTGTCGTGGCGAATGCGGTCCGGTTGGCTCGGTATGCATCCATACGCACGAGTATGGGTTGCGCATCGCACCGGCGTCAACCCGCCTCGGAATCGGCCATTTCCGGCCATGCGACGGGCCGGGCCGGCCACAGTTCGGGGCGCGCTTCAGCTACCATACGGGGATGAATGTCCGTCAAAAAACCGAACGCACGCGCCTTTCCGCCGAAGACTGGGAAGATGCCGCCCTCAATCTGATCGCCGAACAAGGCGTGGGCGCGCTGGCCGTGGAAGCGCTGGCCCGTCAGCTCGGCGTAACCAAGGGCAGCTTCTACTGGCATTTCCGCACACGCGAAGCCTTGTTGCAGGCGGCGCTGGAACGCTGGGAGCAATTCGGCGAACGCGAAATCATCAGCCAGATCGAAGCGATCGCCGATCCGCGCGAACGCCTGCCCGAATTGTTCCGGCGCGTCGCGCACGAACTGCAGGCGCACCGCGTCTACGCCGCGTTGCTGAAGGCGCTGGATCATCCGCTGGTGGTGCCGGTGATGGCGCGCGTCTCCCAGCGGCGCACGGAATTTCTTCACACGGCTTATACCGAAGCCGGCATGGAGCCCACCGCGGCGCTCAATCGCGCGCGGCTTACCTATGCCGCCTACGTCGGTTTTCTGCAGCTCAATTTCACGCTCGGCCTGCCAAGGTTGACGCACGAAGAGTTCGACGCCTACGTCGAACACACGATCGCCACGCTGATTCCTTAAAGCCCGGCGGGGAAGCGTAAATCGAAACCTGGTCACGCAAGTGCGGCGCTGCTGCACTTGCGCTCAACCGTGCTCGGATCTCGCTTTAGTCGTACTTATGCTGCACCCCACCTTGCAAGGCCAGTTGGCGTAACTTAGCGTCACAGCTATCTTTTCTTGGCATACCAAAGTGAGGAAAGCATGACGAGCAAGCTAGCGGCGCTCGAGCGATGGGTGAACGACGTAGCGGCCAAAACGCGTCCCGCGCAGATCCATTGGTGCGATGGTTCGGACGCCGAATATCACGCACTGGTGCAGCTGATGCTGCAGACCGGGGACTTGATCGAACTCAATCAGCAGACGCATCCAGGGTGCTATCTGCATCGCTCCCATCCATCGGATGTGGCGCGCGTGGAGCACCTCACCTTCGTGTGCACCGAGCACGAAGAAGATGCCGGCCCGAACAATCACTGGATGGCGCCCGCCGAAGCGCACGCGAAGATCGATGCGCTGTTTGAAGGCTGCATGGAAGGCCGCACCATGTACGTCATTCCCTATTGCATGGGGCCGATCGATTCGCCGCTGGCACGCTGCGGCGTGGAGATCACCGACAGCCCCTACGTGGTCGCCAACATGCGCACGATGACGCGCATGGGCGCCGCGGCGCTGGCGCGCATCGAGCGCGAAGGTCATTTCGTAAAGGGCCTGCATTCGATCGGCGAACTCGATCCGGAACGCCGCTTCATCATGCATTTCCCGGAAGAGCTGACGATCAAGTCGTACGGCTCCGGCTATGGCGGCAATGCCTTGCTCGGCAAGAAGTGCCATGCATTGCGCATCGCGAGCTTCCAGGCGCGGCGCGAAGGCTGGCTGGCCGAGCACATGCTGATCGTCGGCATCGAGAACCCGCAGGGGCAAACGCATTACATCGCCGCCGCCTTCCCTTCCGCCTGCGGCAAAACCAACCTCGCCATGCTGATTCCGCCGGAAGGCTATCGCCAGAACGGCTGGCGCGTATGGACCGTCGGCGACGACATCTGCTGGATGCGTCCTGGCGCGGATGGCCGTCTGTATGCGATCAATCCGGAAGCGGGTTTCTTCGGCGTGGCGCCGGGCACCAGCGCCAACAGCAATCCCAATGCGCTGACCTCGATTTCGCACGACACCATCTTTACCAACGTCGCGCTCACCGCCGACAACCAGCCGTGGTGGGAAGGCCTGCCCGGCAAGCCGGCGATCGATTGGCAAGGCCGTCCGTACGATCCGGCCAATGGTCCGGCCGCGCATCCGAATTCGCGCTTCACCGTCAGCGCCAAGCAGTGCCCGACCTGGTCGCCCAAGGCCGAGGATGCGCAAGGCGTGCCGATCAGCGCCATCGTGTTCGGTGGACGCCGTCCCTCGCTGCTGCCGCTGGTGATGGAAGCGCGCGACTGGGCGCACGGCGTGTTGATGGGCGCCGCGATGGGCTCGGAAACCACTGCCGCCGCCACCGGCGCGGTCGGTGTATTGCGCCGCGATTCGATGGCGATGAAGCCGTTCTGCGGCTACCACTACGGCGACTACTTCACGCACTGGCTGTCGTTCGACCAACCCGGCGCGAGGCTGCCGAAGATCTTCCACGTGAACTGGTTCCGCAAAGGCAAGGACGGCAAGTTCCTGTGGCCGGGCTTTGGCGAAAACCTGCGCGTGCTGGAGTGGATGATCGCCCGCGTGGAAGGCAAGGCGCGCGGCATCGAAACGCCGCTCGGCATCGTGCCGGCCAGCGGCGAACTCAAGCTGGACGGCCTGGACCTGCCGCGCGAGACGGTGGCCGAGCTGCTCAACATCGACCACGCCGGCTGGCAGACCGAGCTGCACGCCATCGGCGAATACCTCGACAGCTTCGGCCAGCGCCTGCCCGCCTCGCTGCGAAAGGAACAGCAGCGCATCGCCCAGGCCCTGCACGTCCCCCTGAAGGCGGCCAACGCCTGAATCGTCGGTTCCCCTCTCTCTTTCGGAGAGAGGGTCAGCCAGGCGGCGAAGCGTCGCCTCCCTCTAAACCCATCGCCCGCCACACGCATCCAAGCTGGCAAGATGATTGCTGCTTGCATCGCCACCGGAAGCGCCATGCCCCCTGCGCTCGCTGCGGGAAACAACGAGATGGATGACGTTCGCGCGGCCGCCGCAGGCGACCGTCAGGCGTTCCAGCGCCTGTACCGCCAGCACGTGGGGCGCGTGCATGGCGCGATGTTGCGCCTGTCCGGCTACGATCATGCGCGCGCCGAGGATCTTACGCAGGATGCGTTCGTGCGCGCCTGGCAGAAGCTGGACAGCTTTCGCGAGCAAAGCGCGTTCGGCACCTGGCTGTACCGGCTGGCGGTGAATGTGGCATTGATGGACATCCGCGCGCGCGGCGCAGACCCGGTCGGCTATGTCGACGAGGAAAGCGTTCCCGAGCATGGCGAAACGCCGTTCTGTGCGGCCGAGCGCGAAGAGCTCGAGCGCGCCATCGGCAAACTACCGCCACGGGCGCGCGCGGTATTGGTATTGCACGACGTGGAAGGCTGGCGCCATGAGGAAATCGCCAGCGAACTGGAGATGGCGGTAGGCTCGTCCAAAGCGCAACTGCATCGTGCACGCGGCTTGTTGCGCAAGGTTCTTGGAGAAGTGTGATGAACGAATTCGAATGGCGGCGCCAGATGCGCGACTTGAACCGGCCGGTGGCGCCGCGGAGCGATCTGTGGGCGCGCATCGATGCAGTGCTCGACGACGCGGCATCGGGCAACATCGCCGTGGCGGCGCCCGCGGCGCCTGCGCGGCATCGCCGCAGCTGGGCGCTGGCGGCAAGCCTTGCGGCAGTGGTGGTGCTGGCCGGCGGCCTCGTGTGGCGCATGCAGGTAATGCATGGCGCGGCGTCCGTCGCCAGCAATCATCCGAGCCTGGAAAGCACGCCGTGGAAGCCGAGCGACCCGCGCCTGGCCGGTGCCGCGCTCGAACTGGATGCCGCGCGCATGGAATTGCAACAGGCCATGCAGCAAGCTCCCGATTCACCCGCCCTGCAGCGCCTGCTGCAACGGACCCATGCGCAGCAGAACCAGCTGCGCGACCTCGAGAAACAAGCCGGCTAAGGACAACAACAATGACAACCGCCCGCTATCTACTGCTACTGTGCCTGTTGCCAGGGGGAGCATTTGCCGATACGCCGCTGGATCTCCACCACGCCGCCGCGCCCACTGCGCACATCACCATCAACAACGTCAAAGGCGCGGTCAACATCGTCGCCTGGGACCGCAACGACGTGCACGTCGGCGGCCAGCTCGGCGATGGCGCCGCGCCGCTCGCGATCGAAGGCAGCGACAACAACCTCACCGTCAACGTGCAGGCCAAGGGCCACGAGGGCTGGTTCAACTGGAACGGCGAGAACGCGATGGAACCCACCACGCTGGACGTCAGCGTGCCGCGCGCCGCATCGGTAAAGGTCAGCGTGGTCAGCGCGCCGCTGAGCATCGACGGCATCAAGGGCGGCGATATCGAAGCCAATTCGGTCAGCGGCCCGATCCGCATCGACGCGCAGACGCCGGCGCTGCACGTGGTCTCCGTGAGCGGCAACATCGCCTTCTCCGGCCATGCGGAACAGGCCAAGCTGCAGACGGTAAGCGGTGACATCCTCACGCCATCGCTGGGCCGCACAGTGGAACTGCAGACGGTGTCCGGCCGCATTCAATCCGGCGGCGGCCCCTGGCAGCAGCTCAACCTGAGCACGGTATCGGGCGACGTACAGCTCACCGGCAGCCTGGCCGACGGCGGCAACATGAGCATCGACAGCATGAGCGGCAACGTGAGCCTGCAGTTCCAGCATCCGCTCAGCGCCAACATCCATGCCAGCACCTTCAGCGGCAACCTGCATAGCGATTTCGGCACGCCCACGCGTCCCGAGCATGGACCCGGCAACACGCTCGATACCGTGGCCGGCAGCGGCAGCGGCAAGATCCATATCGAAACCTTCAGTGGCGACCTGAAGATCAGGAAAAGCGACTGACGCGGCCGCGTTTCCGATACCGCAAACGACAACGCCCCCGACATGCGGGGGCGTTTTCATTTAATCGGCTGGATCAAAGATCCTGGTGATATTGCACGTACGGCGTACGCGACTGATCCGGTTCCGGCGGACCGGCCGGCGTGCTCACTGCATTGCCGGACGACCACAGATTCTGCGCGCCGAAACTCAACGAACCCTGCCACGGCAAGCGCCACGTTACACCGAGGTCGATGCTGTTCCAGCGACGCTCGGCGTTGAGCATGCCCGGCACGGCGGTGCCCGGCTCAGGCTGCATGGTGCGGCCGACGATGCTGGTGCTGACCGGACCGTGCTCGATACCGAAGCTCAGCGCTTTCTGATCCAGCGTGCTCAGCCCCAATTGGTTGCCCGGCAGCAGGCGGATGCGGCCCATGCTTGCACCGAGCAGCACACCGCTATTGCCGTTCAGCGCGAAGCGGCCGCGCGCATTGACCTGCGTGCTGCTGTCGAAATCCGGAAGACCGTTGACGCCTGGCACCGCACCCGGCAATACACGCGGCAGTGGCGTGGGGCTGGGCGCCTGATCCTGCGCGACGCTGACGCCGACGCTGTAGCGACCTGCGTTATAAGTGGCGCCCACTTCGCTGCTGATGATGCGCGGTTGCGTCACCCATGAGCGCTGCGTGACACCTGCCTGCGCAGAAACGTTCGGTGTGACACCATATTGCACGGTGCTGGAATTGACCGTGCCGCCAGCAAGCGGATTCAACGAAAGCGAGGCATTGTTCTGTACGTCCGCCGTCGTACTACTTTGCGACTGCACCAGCAGCGAACCCTGTTCGGGTTGCGGCTGGCCGGTTTTCAGCGCCTGTTGTTGCTGCATCCACGCGGTGTTGCTGATCTGATCACCGGACAGCGTCTGGCCTGCCGCCATCAGCGGCACGCAGAGCAGCGACAGTGTCAGCAGCGATCGGCGCATTGCAAATTCAGACTCGTTCGACAGACCCGCTCGTACCGAGAAACGGTACGAACTCCCGGGATTCAGTATACCTTACTTTACTTTTTACTAACACCCGGAAAGCGCGCATTTTTCTGCGGCGCAGTCGGCCAAAACGGGTACACAGGCGACCGTCCTGTGGCATGGGGGATGCATGGGGAAGACATCTTCTTCACGTACGAAAAAAGCCATGGACGCCGGCCACATGACGGTATCTTCACGATATATAGTCAACCGACGTACCGCGTGGACCCGCTCATAGGTCATGAGTTCAATGCCCGATAGCCGCAATTTCACGCCTGCCTCCGGCGATACGCTGCCGGCGGTGCTACGTGAGGCGTTGGAGCGGCTGTTTCGGGCCATGGATGCCGACGATGTCTTACGTATTTGTGAGACGGCCTTGGACCAGCTGGGGCTGCGCGGGACGCTCCACTGGCTGCCACCGGCTGGCGAGGTCGGCGCCGACCCCGGCCGGGTGGTCCTGGCTACCGATCCACAGACCCAGCGCATCCTGGCCATGCAGTCCGAAACCGCCCTGCCGAATGCGCAGGGCAGCACCGAGCTGGCCTGGCTGGGCCGGCTGGCCGGCATTCGCCTGCGCCAGCTCAGCGAAACCGGACGTCTTTACGAATCGATCTCGCGCCTGGCGATGGCCGAGCGCCTGCAGCGCGCGCTGTACGCCATCGCCGAACTGGCCAGCACCACGCACAACCTGGCCGAGATGATGCAGTCGCTGCATTCCATCGTCGGCATGCTGATGTATGCGGAGAACTTCTACATCTTCCTGTACGACCCGGTCAGCGACAGCGTCCGCTTTCCCTATTACGTGGACACGGTCGACCAGAAACCGCCGGTGCCGGACGAAAGCTATCCGCTGCAGGACATGCGTTACAGCCTCACCTGGAACCTGCTGCAAAGCACGCAGCCCATGATGGGTTCGGTGGAAGAACTGGCGCGTCAGCTTGAAGGCCGCTTCACCTTGATCGGGCCGGCGTGCGAACACTGGCTGGGCGTGCCGCTCATGCGCAACAACAAGGCGGTCGGCGGCATCGTGGTGCAGAGCTATCGGCCGGACACGCATTACACGCACCAGGATCGCGACCTGCTCAACTACGTGGCGCAACACATGCAGACGGCGCTGGAGCGGCGCGAAGCGCACGCCGAACTGGAACGCCGGGTTGCCGATCGCACCGCCGCGCTGCGCGCCACCAATCGCGTGCTGCGCCAGCAAGTACTGCAGCGTCAGCGCGGGGAGCGCCTGCAATCGGCGCTGTTCCGTATCGCGGAACTGGCCAGTGCGCCGGAGAGCCAGCAGAACTTCTACGCGGCCGTGCATCGCGTCGTCGGCGGCCTGCTCTACGCGCGAAATTTCTACATCGCATTGCTGGACGAAAGCGGGCAGAACATTACGTTTCCCTATTCGGTGGATGAGATCGATACCGCACGCGTGTCACGCCCCATGGGCAACGGTGCGACCGAATACGTGCTCAAGCATGGCAAGCCACTACTGGCCGACCGCCAGACCTTCGAACGCCTGAGCGCCGCCGGCGAGTACACGGAAACGGGCTCAAAATCCGTGTGCTGGCTCGGTGTGCCGCTGGTGTGGGACGACCACGTCAAAGGCGTGCTGGCGGTGCAGAGTTACTCCCCCAAGCACATTTACGACACGCGCGACCAGGAACTGCTCACCTTCGTCAGCTACCACATCGCCAACGCGCTGCAACGCAAGCAGACCAGCGAATCGCTGAAGCAGGCGTACGTGAACCTGGAGCGCCGTGTCACCGAACGCACCCGCGCGCTGGCCCTGGCCAATCGCGACCTGCGTGAACAGATCGCCGAACGCGAACGCGTCGAACGCCGGCTGATGTACGAAACCCTGCACGACTCGCTCACCGGCCTGCCCAATCGCACGCTGCTGCTGCAACGGCTGGGACAGGCGCTGCAGGCCTATCACGCCAATCCGAGCGCGTTGTTCGCGGTGCTGTTCATCGATCTGGATCGCTTCAAGGTGATCAACGACTCGGTCGGCCATCTGATCGGTGACGACCTGCTGTTCCAGGCCGGCAGCCGCATCCGCGCCTGCCTGAAAACGCGCGACCTGGTCGCACGCCTGGGCGGCGACGAATTCGCCGTATTGCTGGAAGGCATCAGCGACGTCGGCAAGGCCAGGCTGGTGGCCGAACGCATCATCGCCGAGCTGCACGTGCCGTTTCGGTTGGGCGTCAAAGAGATTTTCACCTCCGCCTCGATCGGCATCGCCCTGCCCGGCCCGCACTACCAGCAACCGGAAGAACTGCTGCGCGACGCCGACGCGGCGATGTATCGCGCCAAGGATGAAGGACGGCATCGCTCCGCCGTATTCGACGATCGCCTGCGTCGCGAAGTGCTGTCGCTGCTGGAAATGGAAGGCGACCTGCGCCGCGCGCTGAGCCGCAACGAATTCGTGCCGTTCTATCAGCCGATCGTGGCGCTCGAAAACGGACGCACGGTCGGCTACGAAGCGCTGCTGCGCTGGCGCCATCCGGTGCGCGGACTGTTATGCCCGGGGGATTTCCTCGCCGTGGCGGAAGAAAACGGCAGCGCCGAAAGCATCGACTGGCAGATCTTCGAGCAAGTCGCCTCGCAGGCCAGCACGCTGGCCGGTGCGGACGGATTCGTCAGCCTCAACGTATCGGGCAGGCATTTCCGCCAGCCCGACCTGGACGATCGCCTGCTCAATCTGCTGCGTACCTATCGCGTCAACCCGCGTTCGCTGCGCATCGAAGTGACCGAGCGCACGCTGCTGGAAAATCCCGCGCAAGTGAAACGCATGCTCGACAACTTGCGCCAGCATGGCGTGAGCATTGCGCTCGACGACTTCGGCACCGGCTATTCCTCGCTCAGCTACCTGCATCAGTACCCAATCGAAACGCTGAAGATCGACCGCAGCTTCATCATCGAACTGGCCAAGGCCAACAGCCACAGCGTGCCGGTGGTGCGCGCGATCCAGGTGTTGGCCGATTCGCTGCAGATGCAGGTGATCGCCGAAGGCATCGAAGACGATGCGCAGCGCGAGATGCTGCGGCATATCGGTTGCCGCTTCGGACAAGGGTTCCTGTTTGCGCAGGCGCAACCGGTCGAGGTGTGGCTTGATGGGCGAGAGGCGTAATCGTCTATCGTCTCGCGCAACAAGATGTCCTGATGAGCGTCGAGCCTCAACGAGCGATCAACTGTCCCCTCCCCTGCACGCAGGGGAGGGAGCAATCTTTCGCAACTATTGCATCGTCGAACTGGCCGCAGTGCCCCCGCTCAACAAATGCTCCGCATCCACGCGATCGAAGGTGTATTCGCGTGCGCAGAATTCGCAGGTGACTTCGATCGTGCCGTTCTGCGAGGCCAAGGTCGCTTCGATTTCCTCGCGTCCCAGCGAACGCAGCATCGCTTCCACGCGTTCGCGCGAACAGCTGCAGCCGAAGGCCAGCGGGTGCGGCTTGAACAGGCGCACCACTTCTTCGTGGTAGAGGCGGTAAAGCACTTCTTCCGGTGAGGTGCTCAAGAGTTCGTCGCGACCCAGCGTGGCGGTGAGCTGCTCCACGCGCGGCCAGCCATCTTCATCGTGAACGGTATCGTGACCGCCCTCGCCCGGCAGCTTCTGCAGCATCAGGCCAACGGCGTTTTGCCCATTCGCCGCCAGCACGAAGCGCGCCGGCAATTGCTCCGATTGCTGGAAATAATTCTCCAGCGCCGTCGCCAATTCCGGATGAGCCAGATCCACCAGGCCCTGATAGCGCTGGCCGCGTTCGGCCTGGCCGATGGTGATGGCCATGATCGCTTGCGGCAGTTCGCTCAAGGAAAGCGGCTCGGGCAAGGTTTCGTTCCAACGCGCCAGGCCGCGCAGGCGGCCGGCGTCGGTGCATTCGGCGAACAGCAGCCGCAGCGCGCCTTTGCTCTTCAGTTCCACCGACAGCGCGCCATCGAACTTGATGTTGCCGGTGAGCAGCGCGCTGGCGGCCAGGGTCTGGCCCAGCAGGTCCAGCAGCGGCGCGGGGTACTCGGCGCGTCCGGCCACTTCGCGCCAGGCTGCGCCCAGCCGCACGATCACACCCCGGACGCCGGCACGTTCCAGCAAGAAGCGATGGAGCACATCCTCGGCAAGCACGGTTTCCACGTTGAACTACCTCATCGATACGGCAAGATGCGAGAAATGGGGGCTCGCACCGGCAGGAACAATGGCAAGGCGTGCGCGCCACTTATACTGCCGGGGCTCTTCACGCTGATCGGTGCCATGCTGCATCTTCCACTTTTTCGCCGCCTGTTGCGTTACGCCGGTATCGTGGTCCTGTCATGGATCGCCCTGAGCTGGTTCGTGGTGCTGGTATTGCGCTTCGTGCCGCCCTGGACCTCGGCCGTGATGATGGAGCGCCGGCTGGATGCGCTGGTGCATGGCGAGAAGGATTTCCAGCTGCGCCAGCATTGGGTGCCGTGGTCGCGCATTTCGCCGTGGGTGCCGATCGCGATGGTCGCCGGCGAGGATCAGAAATTCCCGTTTCACCACGGTTTCGACTTCGATTCCATCGAAAACGCGATCGATGCGGCCGACGACGGCAAACGCCTGCGCGGCGCCAGCACCATCAGCCAGCAGACCGCCAAGAATCTGTTTCTGTGGAACGGGCGCAGCTTCGTGCGCAAGGGCCTGGAAGCGTATTTCACGGTGCTGCTGGAGCTGACCTGGCCCAAGCAGCGCATCCTGGAGGTGTACATGAACATCGCCCAGCTCGGCGACGGTGTGTACGGCGTGGGCGCGGCCAGCGAGGTGTTCTTTCATGCATCGCCGGCGCAGCTCGGCCCCGCGCAGGCCGCCCGGCTGGCGGCGGTACTGCCCAGTCCGGATCGCTTCCACGTCGATCGTCCGAGCGCCTACGTACAGGAGCGCGCACGCTGGATCGAGCAGCAGGTCAGCCAGCTCGGCGGGCCGGCCTATCTGCAGAGCCGCCAGCCGCCGCGCGATGTGCGTCCTGCTCGCCGGCGTTGACCGGTGAGCACACGAGCGTTCGTCCAGCGCTTACACTTCGCGCATCTGCCCGCTCGATGGATCCTTCCGGCATGCCGCGTCTCACGGTTGTCGTTCCTGCCTACAACGAATCGGCCGTGCTTGCCGCGTTTCACGAGCGCCTGTCCAAGGTGCTCGACCAGCTGCCGCTGACCTGTGACGTGCTCTACGTCGACGACGGCAGCCGCGACGATACCTGGTCGATCATGCAAGCGCTGGCCGCCGCCGATCCGCGCGCGGGCGCGCTGAAGCTCTCGCGCAATTTCGGCAAGGAGGCGGCCCTGACCGCCGGGCTCGATCACGTGGATGCAGACGCCGCCGTGGTGATCGACGCGGACCTGCAAGACCCGCCGGAACTGATTCCGCAACTGGTGGAGCAATGGCAGGCCGGCTACGACGTGGTGTACGCCACCCGCAGCGCGCGTGCCGGCGAAACCGGTTTCAAGCGTTTCACCGCCGCCGCGTTCTACCGCACCATGGAAATGATGTCGGACGTCGCCATGCCGCGCGACACCGGTGATTTCCGGCTGCTTTCGCGGCGCGCGCTGGCGGCGCTCTCGCAACTGCGCGAACGGCAGCGTTTCATGAAGGGCCTGTTCGCGTGGATCGGCTACCGCCAGACGGCGGTGACATACCTGCGCGACCCGCGCCTGGCCGGCCAGACCAAGTGGAATTACTGGCGTTTGACCAAGCTCGCCATCGAGGGCATCACCTCGTTTTCCAGCGCACCACTGAAGCTCGCCACCTGGACCGGCCTGGTCGCTGCCGTGGCGGCGTTCCTGTTCGGCCTGAAGGTGCTGCTCAAAGCGCTGTTGAACGGCGATCCGGTACCCGGCTATCCAAGCCTGATGGTGGTGATCCTGTTCCTGGGCGGCATCCAGTTGCTCGCCCTGGGCGTGATCGGCGAATACCTGGGCCGCAACTACAACGAGACCAAGCAGCGGCCGCTGTACTTCATCGAGGAAGAACATCTGCCCGCCGCACGCAGGACGGTTCACACCCAGGCAACGCCGCAGCGCTAAACTGTCGCCACGCGGCCATCGCCACGGCCGCCGGGGAGGTCTGGATGCGTCAGGTCAAGCATTTGCTGGACAGGAAAGGCAGCGACATCTTCGCCATTGCACCGGAAGCGCCGGTGCTGGAAGCGATCAAGCACATGGCCGAGCGGAGCGTCGGCGCATTGCTGGTGATGCGCGGCGAGCAACTGGTCGGCATCGTTTCGGAACGCGATTACGCACGCAAGGTCATCCTGCAGGGTCGATCGTCCGCACAGACGCCCGTGTCGGAGGTGATGAGCAGCCCGGTGCTCACCGTAACGCCCGATACGGACGTTTTCGACTGCATGCGCCTGTGCACCGACAGCCGCGTACGCCACCTGCCGGTGGTGGAAGGTCATCGCGTGATCGGCGTGATCTCGATCGGCGACCTGGTCAAGGAAGTGATCAGTGCGCAGGCCGAGCAGATCGAGCAGTTGCAGCGGTACATCACTTCTTAGTGCGGGAAGCGTAAATCGTCAGTCGGGAATTGTGAGAGCAGGATCCGGCGAGCTCACGGACAACTACTCTTAACCATTTACGATTCCCGATTCCCGACTCTCAGGCGCCAGATCCGGCGAGGTCGCCGCTTTGCGCGCGACCCACGCCGCCAGTGACGACGCGCCCACACCGATCAGCGCGATGCTGCCCACGCTCATGCCCAGCTTCACCAGGCTGCTGATGGCGCTGGTGATCACCACGTCGCCGAAGCGCCACACCGCGGTGTCGACGAAGTTCTTGCCCTTGTAGCGCGTTTCGCGCGGCACGCGCGTATACAAGGCATCGCTGGCCGGCTTGGTCATGCCGTACATGAAGCCGCGCGTGCCCACCATCATCATCGCCAGTAGCGGCACGCCGTAGCCGAAGACGTTCCACTGGGCATGGCCGCCGAGCATCACCATCACCAGCAGGCCGAGGTTGACCAACTGCGGCAACACCATCGCCCATACGACACCACGCCGCACCAGCAGCCAGCGCGTCAGGGTGAATTGCAGCAGCGAGCCGAGCAGATTCGTGGCCAGGTCCAGGTGCGCATAGAACGCCGTACGCGCGCCGGCGGAAGCCAGATGCGCCTTGGCGTAGTCGGACACCAGCGCGTACGCCAGCGTGCCCACGCCATCGCCCAGAAACATCAGGATGGCCATCCAACGCAGGAACGGGCGCGACCACAACTCGCGCACGCCCGCCCACAGCGAACCGCCCACGGGTTGCTCGGCATGCGTGTTTTGTCCTTGCTGCGCGGATATGCGCAACAGCAACCCCAGCGCAACGCCTAGCATCAGCGCGGACACCAGCAGCAGCGGCGCCACGCCAATCAAGACAACCAGCAGACTGGTCACGGAGGGCCCGGCAATCGCACCGGCCATGCCACCCAGCGCGATCAACGGAAACACTTCGCGCGCGCGACGGCTGTCGAAAACATCCGCCATCAGGCTCCAGAACAGCGACACCACGAACAGGTTGAATACGCTGCCCCAGATGAAGAACGCCACGCCCAGCGTGCGCGCGCCGATGCGATCCTGCGCCATGAAGGCCGGAATGAACGCCAGCAGGCCCACGATAAAAAAGCTGTAGCTCCAAACCAGAACACGCCGCCGCGGAAAGCGCGCCACCAGCATGCCGAACAGCGGCGTCAGCGCGAGCATGGCCACGAACACGGCAGCGTAGAACAATGGCAATTGCGTCGAGCCCACCGCACCGACCAGCTGATCGCGCACCGGGCGGATGATGTAGTAGGCGGTCAGCACGAAGAAAAAAGCCAACGCCGACAGCATGGGCGTGGCGTCATGACGCGAAGAATCGGAAGACGGCAAACGCACCGGTCGGAGGTTCCAGCGGGAGGCGGCGCAAGACTAGCATGCTGCGCTGCGGGAATCGGGCGGGTGCCAAGCCGGCCCCATCACACCGTTGTGACCCCTCGCGAAGTACAGGACAATCCACTACCCACGGACGACCCCATCAGCCCATCACCCGAGGCGTGGCGCCGCGCCCGAAAGAAGCATAAGCCGCATGCCGTACCGCAAGCTTTCCCTGCTGATCACCCTCTCGCTCGGCATGGCGGCAACCCTCATTCCCGCAACCGTCGTGCGCGCCGATTCCACTCATGCGCCGGCGACTGCCGACATCCATCCGCCTGGACACGAAGGTTCCGAGCTGAGCGAACCGGTTGCCCTTCCACCGGAACGTGTAAAGCAAGCGCTGGATGACTATGCGCATTGGCTGGATGTGGTGGCGCAACGCAATGAAGTGGCCGGGCTTGCCACCGCAGTGGTGGTGAACAACAAGGTCGCGTTCGAGCGCACGCTCGGTTACGCGGACGCCAATACGCAGGAGCCGATCACACCCACCACCGTGTTCCGCCTTGCGTCGCTATCCAAGGCCTTCGCCACCGCCGTCACCGGCTTGCTGATCGATGAAGGCCGTTTCAGCTGGAACACCAAGCTGGCCGACGCGCTGCCGTTCTTCCAGTTGAAGGATGCGCAGGCCTCCGGCGAAGTGACGGTGCGGGACATTCTCGGGCAGCGCCTAGGGCTTCCGCACAACACCTACGATCAGATGCTGGAAGACAACGTTCCCTACGAGGAACTGGTGCGCAAGCTGGATGAAGTGACGCTCACCTGCAACGTCGGGGAATGCTACGGCTACCAGAACGTCGCCTTCAGCCTGATCGGCGACCTGATCTACGCCGAGACCGGCGACTTTTTCTATCATCAGGTCGATCGGCGCATCTTCTTTCCGCTGGGCATGACCACGGCCAGCTATGGCCGCGAAGCGCTGGAAAGCAGCAAGAGCTGGGCACGTCCGCATCGTCCGCACGGCGCGCACGCGTGGGAGTCGTTCGATCCCAAGGAAGCCTATTACCGCGTGGCGCCGGCGGCCGGCGTAAATGCGAGCCTGCGCGACATGGAGCAATGGCTGATCGCGCAAATGGGCGGACGTCCGGACGTGCTGCCGCAAACGCTGCTCGATCAATTGCACGCGCCGGGCGTACCGACCCCGGGCGAAATGCACGCCACGCCATGGCGCCATGCCCGCGTCACCGCCGCCAGCTATGCGCTGGGCTGGCGCGTGTTCACCTACGGCGGCGAAACCATGGTGTTCCACGCCGGCGCGGTGGAAGGCTATCGCACGATGATCGCGTTCTTCCCGAGGTACCGCGTGGGCATGGTGTCGATGTGGAATTCTCCGGGCGCTGTCGGCACCGATCTGATGCCGATGGTGTTCGACGCCATGCTCGGCCTGCCGCACGTCGACTGGGCCGGCGTGGAAAGCGATCCGCCCGCGAGCCGGAGTGCGCCGGTGAAGGCGCGGCACAAGGGGCGTCGGCACGGGGGTTGATCGTGCTGCGCTTCCTCCCTTGCAGGCAAAGGCGGAAGCGCCGGACCGATCTTCTCAGCAAGCTGGGATGACCTCCCAGCTCACCAGGCAAGCGTATTACTGCGGCGTATTGAGCTTGAACTCGATGCGCTTCTGCTGCTGCGACGCGATCGCGGTGCCGCCGCGCATGGCCGGCGAGAACTTGGCGCGACGCAGTGCATCGATGGCGGCGTTGTCGAACACGTGGCGCGGCTCGGCGCCGGTCACCTGGATGTTGCTGACGCTGCCGTCCGCATTGACGGTGTACTGCACATCCACCCAGCCTTCCTGGTTGTTGCGCAGCGCGGTGGCCGGATAGCGCGGACGGATGGTCGAGATCGGAATGGCGTCGCGCGTTTCGCCGCCGGCCGCCGACGCATTGCCAGCGCTGGCCACTTCGTTGCTTGCGGCCGAGGTCGACGCCGGCTTCCTGGCTTCTTCCTGCTGCGTCTTCTGCGTGGCCAATGCGGCTTGCTGTTGCGCGGCCTTGTCCGCAGCGGCCTTCTCGGCAAGCGCCTTGTCTGCCGCAGCCTTGTCCGCTGCGGCCTTCTGCGCGGCCAGTTCGGCCTGGTGCTGCTGGTCGAGCTGCTTCTGCTGTTCCTGGTCGAGCGTCTTGCGCTGCGCATCCAGCTTGGAACGCAGGATGGTCAGCGTGTAATTGGTGGGATCGACCTTGGCCAGCAGGTTGATCTCGCGGTCGGCTTCATCGAACTGGCGCTGGTTGATCACCTGCTCCACGTTGCTGGCCGCGAACGGAAAGGTTTCGCGCAAGGCGTCGGCCGCCACCTGGTTGCCGGGCTGCTTCTGCAGCACCTTCAGGTAGAACTCGAAGGCGTTGTTGCCGGCCGGCGCGACCACGCGCTGCTGGTTCATCGCGCTGCGCGCTTCGTTGAGCAGGTCGTTGATGCTCAGCGCATCCACGTTCACCGGCGGCGCGGCGGCCTGCTGGGCGACACTGACAGGCGTGGATGGATGCCCGCCGGAGTCGGCGCTCAACAAGTCTTCATGCGGCTTGATGATGAGGAACCAGGCAACCACCGCCAGGCATGCGACGACGCCAAGAACGGCAATGATGACGGGCTTGGTAGCCCCGCGCGCACGCGAACGCGCATGACGATTTTTTCGGGTATCCATGATTTTCGCTACTGCAGTGGCATTAGATACCCGCGCTTCCCCCCTGTTATCCAGGTGCGGCTCCCCAGGGCCGCGGCGCGGATGGGCCAAAGGTATCGCGATTGTGGCGGCTGGGCAAATGCGGGGTGCGAAGCGACGGGAATCGTCGATCGGGAAGCGCTAGAACGGGAGCGACAAGCCGGCAGGATGCTGCCGAATGATTTCCGATTCCCGATGGCGGGAATTGGAAGTCCCAAAATGAAGCGTCCCGGCACGAGGCCGGGACGAAACGCTTTCGAACTACCTCCCTGCGCTGGGCACCGCAGGGAGACAAATCGAGTGCAACGTCTAGTTGTTGTGCTTACTTCTTGCTGGCCTTGGGGGCCTTGGCGGCCTTGGTGGCCTTCACGACTTTGGCAGCGGCGGCCTTCTTGGCAGTGCGCTTACGGGTTGCCTTCTTGGCAGCCTTCTTGGCGCCAACGCGCTTGGCGGTGGCCTTCTTCGCGCCTACGCGCTTGGCACCCGCCTTCTTGGCGGTCTTGCGCGCGGTGCGCTTCTTGGCGGTGGCCTTCTTGGCGACCGGCCGCTTGGCGGCAGCTTTACGGGTGGTTTTCTTGGCGGCTTTCTTCGCCGACTTACGTGCAGTTTTCTTGGCAGTGGCCATAGTACGTCTTAGCTCCTCATCAGTTGGCAGTGGTTGCCCAGTAAAAGCGTGGAGGAACGCCTCAACCAGCAGATCGCTGTTGGTGGCGTGCCGCAAATTGTTGACCTGTCGGTAAGTACGCAGATCCGACAGCAGTCGCAATACATGCATGGGTATCGAAACAGTGATCTTTCTCACCGCGCCGGATTTTTCGCCGTGTTCTACGTAAGGTTGGACGAATTTCGATGCCACCATTGGTAACGTTCCCCGTTTATGGTGCGAAAGCTATTCCCGAACATTTCAACTGTCAATTGATTTTTGCCATGAAATCAATCCCTTCGCCCCGACAGCCGGTCGGCGGCATGGTCGGGAAAACGGAATTTCGATGACTGGATGCAATACGAACAGCCGTCCAAACGTCCAGAGAAATCGCCTCGCGCATTTTTAGAAAAAAGCCAAAAACAAGCTGAAAATTGTGATTTTTCTCATCGACGCTGATACACGCAAAACGTCGATGCAAGCCCATATGCCATGCGCCATCTCACGCCGTTCGGACGACCCGAAAGGGCGATTCGGAAGCATGAACGAATTTAGACCGAGAGGCGCCCGATCGGGTGTCGGAAGTGGCCCGAAGCACCCCGAACACCCTCGCTGCGCTCCGCGGCGACATGCCGTCGCGTGCATGCGATGGATGGTCGGCGCGGGTGTCGGCGATGTTCCGCGGTGCGTTTCTTCACGCCGCGCATGACATCGCTTGCGTTGTTTCGGCGGCCGATGCGCAGCGAACCGCCGACATGAGAACGGCCGCCTAGGCGGCCGTTTTCGAAACATGCCAAGCGAGCGTCAGTGGTCTTCGTTCTCGATCTGCTCGGCGTAGGCGTCGGCGTCGAGCAGCTCATCCAGTTCGCCGCGATCGGAAGCCTTCACCACGAACAGCCAGCCGTCGCCGTAGGCATCTTCGTTGATGGTTTCGGGCTTGTCGGCCAGGTTTTCGTTGACCTCGACGATTTCGCCGGAGACCGGCGCATAGATGTCGGATGCGGCCTTGACCGACTCCACCGTCGCCACGCTGTTGCCGGCCTGCACCTGGGCGCCCACTTCCGGCAGTTCGACGTACACCAGGTCGCCGAGCGCTTCCTGCGCGTGGTTGGAAATACCCACGCGGATCAGCCCATTGTCTTCGACACGGGCCCACTCGTGGGACTTGAGGAATTTCAGATCGCCGGGAATCTCGCTCGCGCTCATGGTCGGGTCCAGTCGTTGTTTCGATCAGGGTTGGAGGGTGCAAATTCTAACTGCTGGCGTCGCGGGAATGGGACATGCCCGCGGCGTAAGTCCTTCTAGATGCCTTCGCAGGCTTTGCCGTCGCGCACGAACGGGAATTTCACCGCACGCACCGGCACCTCGCGACCGCGGATGTCGACCCGCAGGTTGTCCGCAGCGCCCGCCGGCACGCGCGCGAACGCCACCGATTTGTTCAAGGTGGGTGCGAAGCTGCCGGATAGAATTTCGCCGTCGCCTTGCGGCGTCAGCACTTTCTGTCCGTGGCGCAGCACGCCTTTTTCGTCCAACACCAGGCCGACCATGGTGCGCGGCACGCCCGCGGCCTTTTGCGCTTCCAGCGCCTTGCGGCCGATGAAATCGCGCCCTTCGTCCAGCACGATGGTCCAGGCCAGGCCGGCTTCCCACGGCGTGACGTTTTCGTCCATGTCCTGGCCGTAGAGGTTCATGCCCGCTTCCAGGCGCAAGGTGTCGCGCGCGCCCAAACCGCAGGCGGCGACACCGGCGGCGGCCAGTTCCTTCCACAAGGCGACGGCGTGTTCTTCCGGCAGCATGATCTCGAAGCCGTCCTCGCCGGTGTAGCCGGTGCGCGCGATGAACAGCGGCATGCCGTGCGGACCTTGCGCGGCGGCGGCGGCGAAGCGGCCGAGCTTCTCGACGCGCGGGCGATCCACTTCGTGCAGCAGGCCGATCACCTTGGTGCGCGCGTTGGGACCTTGCACGGCGATCATCGCGAAATCCGGACGCTCCTTGACGGTGACGCCGAACGGCTTGGCCTGCTGTTCGATCCAGGCCAGATCCTTTTCGCGCGTGGCGGCGTTGACCACCAGGCGGAAGTGTTCGTCGCCCAGCAGGTAGACAATCAGGTCGTCGATCACCCCGCCCTGCTCGTTGAGCATGCAGGTGTACAGCGCCTTGCCCTGCACTTTCAGCTTGTCGATGCTGTTGGCCAGCAGGTGACGCAAAAAGTCGCGCGCACGCGCGCCATGCAGATCGACCACGGTCATGTGCGACACGTCGAACATGCCGGCGTCGCGGCGCACGGCGTGGTGTTCTTCGATCTGCGAGCCGTAGTTGATCGGCATGTCCCAGCCGCCGAAGTCGACCATGCGCGCGCCAAGTTCGCGATGGAGGGCATTGAGTACGGTCTTCTGGGTCATTGCGAGCCTGCAAGTGGGGACATGGGGATCACGCATTATGTCCAGCGGCCTGGGTCAATCCAAGCTGCAGGGCGTCATGGCCGGCCGATCAGGCGGAAGGTGAGATTGATGCGTGGTCCGACAACTGCGGCGCTTCTGGGCAAATCGTGCTGATAGTGATGTTGCGTACCGCCCGCCATGTGCAACAGGCTGCCATGCGCCAGCGTGAGGCCGACCGGCGGCGATGCGCGCATGCCGCGCGGCACGCGGCGGCGGAAGCGGAAGCGACGCTCCGCCCCCAGGCTCAGCGACGCAATGACCGGCTGCGCACCGAGTTCGGGTTCGTCATCGCTGTGCCAGCCCATGGCGTCGTCACCGTCGCGGTAGAGGTTGGCGAGCACGCTGTTGAAGCGCGCTGCGCAGGCCTGCTCCACGCGTGCCCGTATCGACAGCAGCGACAGTGTCCATGGCCGCGGCTCGAAGCGGCTGCGCGAGTACATATAAGTAGCGCCGGGATCGCCGATCCAGCAGCTCAGGCGCGGGGCCTCGACCTCGCGCCCGAACATGCGCAGGCGATGCCGCTCCCACGGAATCTCATCTTGCAGGCGCCGGAGCAGTTCATCGGCTTCTGCGCGGGCGAGCCAGCATGAGGCGTAGCGCACATCCGCATCGGCGAGGGGCAGCCGTTCCCAACGGCTGTCGATGTGCTCAATCATCATCTCTGACATAGGTGTACACCTGCGCCGGCGGCAGGTTGCGCCACACCATGCCGGAGCGACGGCAACGCAGACGCAGTTGCCGCTGTACGTCCGGATGCATGGGACTGCGCCAGCCGTAGGTGTATTGCACGAACACGCCGCCGGGACGCAGCACCGCCAGCGCGGCGGAGACGATGTCGTGCTGCAGCTGCGGCGGCATGGCGAGCAGACCGAGGCTGCTGAGAATGGCATCCGCACCCGCCGGCGCCAGCACGCCGGTACGCCGGGCGAGTTCGTTGACGTGCCGCGCGTCGGCGCATAGCACGTGCGCCTGCGGAAAGCGGCGACGCAGCACGGCATGCAGCGTCTCGTTCATTTCCAGCACCAGCAACTGCGCCATCGACACACCGTGCTGCAGCAGCGCCTCGGTGATCGCGCCGGTGCCTGCGCCCAGTTCGATCACGCAGTGCGCCCGGGCCGGCATGGCCGCCACCATCATGCGCGCCAACGGCCGGCCGGACGGCAGCACCGAAGCCATCTGCAGCGGATGCTTGATCCACTCGCGGAAGAACGTGAGCTGTTGGGTATAGGCGGACATGGGGCGGAACCTGGGGACTTTTGCGCCCACTTTACCGGGCGGGATGTAACAAAACGTTGTCACCCGCCATCAGGCGATCGCAGGATATTCCGGCGCCGCATCGAGCGTGGCCGACCACACCGCCGCCAGCTCAAGCAGGCGCAGGTCCGATCCACGCGCGCCGATCAACTGCATGCCGATCGGCAGACCGTTCGGCAGCATGCCCATGGGAATGCTCACCGCCGGACAGCCAGCCAGGTTGGCGAAGCTGGTGAGATCGGCTTGCGTATCCGGCACGGGACCATCCAGCGGAAAAGCGCCCTGCGGCGTAGTCGGCGTGATAAGCACGTCGATCTGCGCGAACAGGCGGCGCATTTTCAGCGTGGCGGCATCGAGCACGCGATCGGCGGCGGCGTAGTCGGCGGCGCTCTTGCGCGCCGCGTAATCGAGCAGGTGGCGGAACGGCGGCGAGACCGGGTGTTCGGTATCGGCAAGCTGCGCGGCGAAGGTGCCGAGCATCTCCGCCTCCATCAACAGAAAACCGGCGCGGCGCGCGCGGGCGAAATGCCAGTCGTCGAAATCCACCTTGCGGCACTCGCCCAGTTCGCGATCGAGCTTGACCAGCGCTGCGTCGAATACGTCGATCACGTCCTGCTGCACGCCGAGCGCGGAAAGATCCGGCAGCATGCCGCAGCGCAGTTTGCCGGGTTCCCAATCCGGCGGCGACAAGGCCACACGGCGGCGGCGCGAGCGCGGATCGTCCGCGTCGTAACCGGCAAGTACCTGCAGCAGCACGGTGAGATCATCCACGCCACGCGCGAGCAGCCCGACCGTATCCAGCCGGCGCGCCGCGGGCGTCATGCCGCGCGCGGAAATTTCGCCTTGCGTGGGCTTGAGCGCGAACACGCCGCAATAGCTGGCAGGAATGCGCACGGAACCCAGGCTGTCGGAACCGATCGCCGCCACCGCCAGACCCGCCGCCACCGCTGCCGCCGCGCCGCCGGACGAACCGCCCGCGGTATAGCCATGCCGTTGCGGATGATGGGTGGCGCCGTAATGCGGATTGCGGGTGATCGCGCCGAGCGCGCCTTCGTCCATATTGGTCTTGCCGATCAGCACCGCGCCCGATGCGCGCAGCCGCGCCACCACATGCGAATCGTGCGTGGCCGGCACGCCCGGTCCCGGCAGACCGGCGCGCGTGGGCCAGCCGGCGATGTCGAAGTTGTCCTTGAGCGCGATGGGAACGCCATCCAGCCGGCCGATCACGCCATCGCGACGCCGAAGCTCCGCACTGCGCGCCTGCTCCTGCGTAAGTGCCGGGCTCAGGCCCACATAGGCGTTGAGCCCGGGATTGATGCGCTCGATGGCGTGCAGATGCACCTCGGCCAATCGGCCCGCCTGCACCCGGCCGGAGGCGAGCCAGTGCAACAGCTGGCACAGCGTGGCGCGGCGCAGGTCGATATCGGCGATCGGCGGTAGGGAACTCATGCACGCTCCTGCACAGGTGAAACGCGATTATGTCCAACTATTGCGACGCACCCGCAAGCAGCCCCCGGTTTGCCGCGCAGTAGGCGAATCCGGAGAATACCCGTCCGGACCGCCACGGAAACCCTCCGTGCGGCTACTCTCTGCCACCCTGCCACGCCGGAGCCCAGTCCCCCATGACCGAACGCGAGACGATGGAATACGACGTGATCGTCGTCGGCGCGGGGCCGGCCGGGCTCTCGTTCGCGATCCGCCTCAAGCAGCTCAAGCCGGATGTGACGGTGTGCGTGATCGAGAAGGCGTCCACCATCGGCGCGCACATCCTCTCCGGCGCGGTGATCGAACCGCAGCCGCTGGACGCCCTGCTGCCCGGCTGGCGCGACAACCCGCCTCCAATCTGCGTGCCCGCCACCGAGGACGAATTCTGGCTGCTGACCAAGACCGGCGGCCGCAAGCTGCCGGTGCCGTCGACGATGAACAATCACGGCAACTTCATCGTCTCCCTTGGCGCGATGTGCGCGTGGCTCGCCCCGCAGGCCGAAGCGCTGGGCGTGGACGTGTTCCCCGGCTTCGCTGCCGCCGACACCATCTATAACGAGGACGGCTCGGTCGCCGGCGTGCGCATCGGCGACATGGGCGTGGCGAAGGACGGCTCGCACAAACCCGGCTACACGCAAGGCATCGACATCAAGGCCAAGGTCACCGTACTGGCCGAAGGCGCGCGCGGCAGCCTCACCAAGCAGCTGATCAAACGCTACAAGCTCGATCAGACCAGCGACCCGCAAGGCTATTCGATCGGCATCAAGGAACTGTGGCAGGTGCCGGCCGGACGCGTCACGCCCGGCAAGATCTTCCACAGCTTCGGCTGGCCGGCCGACAACCACACCTACGGCGGTGCGTTCCTATACCACCTGGACAAGGACCGCATCGCCCTCGGCTACGTCAGCGGCCTGGACTACAGCGATCCCAACTACCAGCCATGGGAAGCCTTCCAGCAGTGGAAGAACCACCCCATGATCAAGTCGCTGCTCGAAGGCGGCAGCATTCTTTCCGCCGGCGCGCGCGCCATCGTCACCGGCGGCTACCAGTCCCTGCCCAAGGTGGAACTGCCCGGCGCCCTGCTGATCGGCGACACCGCCGGCCTGCTCAACGTGCCCAAGATCAAAGGCACCCATCAGGCGATCAAGAGCGGCATGCTCGCCGCCGAACATCTCGTCGCGAACGAGCTCAAGCCTGAAGGCTTCGACGCCAAGCTGCGCGGCTCGGACGTGATGGCGGAACTGAAGAAGGTGCGCAACATCAAACCCGGCTTCAAGAAAGGCCTATGGTTCGGCATGTTCAACGCCGCCTGGGAAACCGTCATCGGCGGCAAATCCCCGTGGACGCTGAAGAACAAGCCCGACTGGAACGCGCTCGACAAGCTAGGCCAGCACGAAGCACCCAAGCGCGACTACGTGCAACGTGACCTGCCGCCCCGCGACCGCCTCGCCGGCGTCTACTTCGCCGCCACCGAGCATGACGAAGACCAGCCCGTGCATCTGCATGTCAAGGACACCTCCGTGTGCGTCACCCGCTGCGCGGAGGAATACGGCAATCCCTGCACACGTTTCTGCCCGGCGAATGTCTATGAGATCGTCAACGACGAAGCGGGCAAGCGGCTGCAGATCAATGCGGCGAACTGCGTGCATTGCAAGACGTGTGACATTAAAGATCCTTACGAAATCATCAACTGGGTTCCGCCTGAGGGTGGGTCGGGGCCGAATTATCAGAATCTGTGAACCTCGATCTGGCTTGGCGCTTTGCGCGCCTGCATCAACTCATACGCCGCATTTGGGGAAGCTTGGTCCTGCGTGGCTGGAAAGCCACGCTCAGGAGAGCAGTCGAGCAATTTCGCTCCGAGGACGGCGAAGAGGCTAGGAACATAGCCTCGAATGTTCCTGCAAGCGCGCGGGAACATCGGCATATGCTGGTGATCGACACCATGGTGCCCAACCCTGCACGCGACTCCGGTTCGCTGCGCTTGTGCATGATGCTGCAACTTTTGCATCGGGACGGCTGGCATATCAGCTTGCTGCCCGACGATGGCCGCGTTACCTCCGGCGACGTGGCGAGGTTGAGTGCATACGGCGTCCACGTGCATGGCGGAAGCGTGATGACCTGGCTGCGCGAGCATGGCGCAACGCTCGATGCGATCTTGCTTTGCCGCCTGGCCGTGGCTGCACCTTATCTGAAGCCGAGTCGACGCTTGGCGCCCAAGGCGATGTGCATCTTCGACACCGTCGATCTGCACTTCGTGCGTGAGGAGCGCGCGGCGGAGGTATCGGGCAGCCAGAGCATGCTGCGCCAATCGGCTGCCTCACGTCGCAGGGAACTGTCTTTGATACGCGACAGCGACGTAAGCTTCGTCGTCAGCGAAGTGGAACTGGCTTTGCTCCGGAAGGAGGTGCCTGACAGCCATGTCGAGCTGGTGAGCAACATCCACGAAATACATGGCCGGCGTGCGCCCTTTTCCGAAAGACGCGACCTGCTTTTCATCGGCGGCTTTGGGCATCCACCCAACGAGGACGCCGTACGTTGGTTCGTAGCGGACATATTGCCGCTGCTGCGCACGCGCGACCCTTCCATATGCCTGCATGTCGCCGGCGACATCACACCCGAAGCAAGAACCGCGCTATCCCGGCCCGGCGTCGAGATGCATGGCCGCGTGGACGATCTGTCCGAACTGATGGACCATTGCAAGGTTTCGATCGCACCGCTACGGTTTGGCGCGGGCGTCAAGGGCAAAGTGAACATGGCGATGAGCTATGGCCTGCCTGTCGTCGTCACGTCCATCGCCGCGGAGGGCATGCATCTATCCGATGGGCATGACGCATTGATCGCCGATACCGCGGCCGATTTTGCCGAAGCAGTCTGCCGTGCGTACTGCGACGAGCATCTATGGATGCAGCTGTCCGACGGAGGCATCGCCAACGTACAGCAGTATTTTTCGCCCGAAGTCGCGTTACGTACGTTGCGTAGAATCCTGCCCGCAAAGCAAGCATCTCGATGAAAAGCCTGCTCTACTTCGCCAAGCAATTTCTGGCCAGACGCCCTGGTCTGCGGCGCAAGATCGTCAACGCCATCTATCGCATTCCGGCGCTCGACATGCGATTGCGCGCGGTACTGGATCAACGCGATGACCTGGCCTGGCGACGCGTCGATGCCAACGACCTGCCGGAAGATGCGCGGGAGGTCTACGAAAAACTTCGCAACCGGATGAAGCGCTCATGAAGTTGCTGTTGGATCTTCAAGGAGCGCAGAGCCAGAGCAGGCATCGTGGTATCGGGCGCTATACCCTGGCTCTCACGCGTGCCTTTCTCGATCGGGTCGCATCCGAGCATGATGTTCGGTTACTGCTCAACGCGCGTTTCGGCGACCAGACCGATGCACTGATCGCAACGCTGGGCGAGCATGCGCGGCCAGCGCATCGCCTCGTCGTGGAAGTGCCCGAAGGAATTCGTGCGCAACCCGGCGGAAACGCTTGGCTGCGCAGAGCTTCTGCCCGCGTCATGCGTCATGCCATAGAGAGCTCGGGCGCCGACATCGCCTGGTACAGCAGCATATTGGAAGGCTACAACGACGACGCGGTATTGCCGGAAGCACCACCTGCCGGCATCGCCAGCGTAGCGACGTTGTATGACCTGATTCCTTTGCATGACCAGGATGCGTATCTGGGTCACCCACGCATACGTCAGTGGTATGGGCAAAACGTGGACATGCTGAAGCAATGCGACATGCTGCTCGCCATTTCCGAATGGGTACGCCAGGACGCCATCCAGCGCCTGCAACTACCTCCCGAGCGCGTCGTCAACATCGGAGCGGCAGTGGATGACTGGTTTGCTCCTCCCACGCCAGACCCAATCGCCAGCGCGGCGCTACGCTCGCGTTACGGCATTACTCGTCCTTACGTGCTCTACAACGGCGGCTTCGACGCACGCAAGAACGTACCGTCGTTGGTTCGCGCATTCGCTGCATTGCCTGAAGCACTCCGCGCGGCGCATCAACTCGTCATCGTTGGACGTGCCGGCCAGGAGGAGGCCGCTCAACTGCACGAAGCAGCGCGCAAAGCGCGACTGCCCGCGAACAGCGTGATCTATACCGGGTTTGCACCGGATGAAGAGCTAGTCCGCCTCTATGCCGAATGCGCCCTGTTCGTGTTTCCTTCCCTACTGGAAGGTTTCGGTTTGCCGCCGCTCGAGGCCATGGCCTGCGGAGCTCCCGTCATCGCCAGCCATGCCGCCAGCCTGCCGGAAGTGATCGACAAACGCGACGCGCTATTCAATCCGCAACGTGTCGATGAGATCACCGCATGCATGTCCCAGGTACTCGGTAACGTGCGCTATGCCGATGAACTGCGGAAATACGGACGCGAACGTGCCGCCATGTTCAGCTGGAAAAGCGTCGCCAACCGGGCTCTGGATGCGCTGCAGGAGCTTGCTCACCGGCAGAGCCGCCGGCCCAACGTAGCAATTCACGGCAACCCGCTTGCACAGGAAGAGCAACTGATTGCCGATATTTCACGCATGGACGGCAAGCCGAGCGACGAGGATCTCGCCAACGTCGCCTGCATGGTGATATCCACACGCAAACCCGAGGCAGTGCAACGTTGGCTGGTGGACGTGAGCAGCATTGCAGAAAAGGACATCAGTACGGGCGTCCAGCGAGTCGTGCGCAATGTTCTTACGCATTGGCTCACCTCTCCGCCGGAGGGCGTGCAAATCCTTCCTGTACGCTTCGCGCGCGGCCGTTATCGCCATGCGCGGCGCTACGCATTCGAACTCCTTGGCCAAACGGGCACCCCATTGTCCGAAGACGCGATTGAGGCGGTAAATGGCGATGTTTTCTTCGGCCTTGATTGGGCAATCGACACCTTTGATGCTGCGGAGCCGCAACTGCGCGAATGGCATCGCCGCGGGGCGAGTCTCCAATTTCTCGTCCACGACCTGCTGCCCCTTACGCTGCCAGATGCATTCCATCCCTACGCTCGCGACCGGTTTGCGCGTTGGCTACGCTGCATTGCAACCCTTTCCGATGCCTTAATTTGCGTCTCACGTACCACGGCAGATGACTTGAACCGATGGTTGGCGACCACTTCCGTCAGTTATCAATTTGGACGCGCTCCTGAAGTGGCTCACTCTCCCCCAGGGGTTGATCCCTCGTTTAGCAGCGCAAGGCCAGTTCTTCGTCCACTCCTGGCCGCACCCCTATACTCACGACCAACATTCCTGATGGTAGGAACGATCGAGCCGCGCAAAGGATACGACCAAGCATTAGAAGCCTTGGAGCAATTATGGGATGACGGCATCGACGTCAATCTTGTCCTCGTAGGCCACTTTGGCTGGCTCATGGAACCATTTCGGAAGCGCCTTGAGGCACATGCTCAGTACAATCGGTGTCTGTTTTGGATCGACGATGTCAATGATGACGAACTGGACGCTGTCTACCGTGCCAGCACTTGGCTGCTTGCCGCCTCATGGGGCGAAGGCTATGGCCTACCACTTATCGAAGCGGCACTGCGTAATATTCCCGTAATCGCTCGCGATCTGCCTGTGTTTCGTGAAGTCATGGGCGAACACGCTCAATATTTTAGAGCACAACAGTCATCGGAGTTAGCGGACGTATTGCGGAATGTGCTCTCGTTAGCGTACGTACCACCGCCCGCCAAGCCGTTTCCTACTTGGCAGGGGAGCGCGGCCTCGCTCTCAAGTGTGATCAAAAAGCTGATTTGACGAGGTTGTCTAGAATTCGGAGAAGCAGCACCCCCGTGTGAGCCCATGCTCCTCGTTCGTGCCAGCATTGCCAATCGACCATCTTGCCTTCAAGACATACTCGCCCCTTTTTCGAATTTTCGATATAACTATGAAACTCAAAGGGTGCTTTCAAAAACTCTTTCATGAGGATGACTGCTGCGGAACGCAAAGCCAAGCAGTAACGTGCTAGCTCTTACAGTAGTCAAATTGAAAACCAATTCGTTCTCCAACTCGTTCAGGACTAGACGTGGCGCCATCGAATGTAGACCAAGCACCAAGGAACTATTTGCAAGTCGCCGTTCTCATTCCCTGCTTCAACGAAGAAGCGGCCATTACGCAGGTAGTCGAAGATTTTAAAAGCGCACTACCGTCAGCTGACATTTACGTATTCGACAATAACTCAACCGATCAGACCGTTGCCCTTGCAATCGCAGCAGGCGCCATGGTTTCACACGTACCATTTCGCGGCAAAGGAAACGTCGTACGCAGAATGTTTGCCGATATCGAGGCCGACATTTTCGTATTGGTCGACGGCGATGCAACCTATCATGCACCCAGTGCCACATTGCTTATCCGAAAGCTAATCGACGAACAATTAGACATGGTCGTCGGAGTACGTCAGCATGAGGAAAAAAATGCCTATCGTCCAGGCCACGAATTCGGTAATAGACTATTGACCGGATGTGTAAGCAGTATATTTGGTGGCAAATTTACAGACATGCTTTCGGGGTATCGCGTCTTTTCACGGCGATATGTAAAGTCATTCCCTGCATTAGCACATGGCTTTGAAACGGAAACAGAATTAACCGTACATGCCCTGGAGCTTCGCATGCCGTATGGTGAAATGATTACCCCATATGGCGTACGACCAGAAGGTTCTGTCAGTAAATTGAGCACTTACAAGGACGGCTTGCGGATTTTGAAAACCATCATCAAGCTCTATGCAACGGAGCGACCGCTACTCTTTTACAGCATCATCGGGCTTGTCTTCGCTTTCGTGGGCATCGCGCTATCAATTCCGCTAGCTATCACTTATTTTGAGACTGGGCTAGTGCCGCGCATTCCTACTGCCATATTGTCCACAGGATTGCTGCTCAGCGGAGTAACCTCTTTCGTTGCAGGACTCATTTTGCAGGCCACGACGCTAAGCAGGCGAGAGTTCAAGCGTCTCTCTTATCTGGCCATACCGGCCATTCCGCGTAATGCTGGCGCCAAAGATGTTGCGTCCATACGTTGAATATTGCGTTTCCAGCCCTTCTTGGTAATCATCATGTCGACTACTTTTAGTATCACAAATAAACAGGCCAGTCACAATTGGTCAAAGAAAGAATTAATAATCCTTGGCGTCATCGTTTTAGCAATCATCACTTACTTGGCATTTCGGTTCACAGGCATTCAGCCGGTAGTAATGTCTGATGAACAACGTTTTAGCACATACTCGCGCATCCTTGGTCCCGCACAGGCGGACGTTCCCTCTTATCTATTTTATTTTATATATCATATAACCAATCAATGCGGAGCAGGTTTTCTTGAATGTGGAAGATTGTTGAATCTTCTTCAGCTAGTCTTAGCTAGCGCTTTGCTCTACGCCCTTTGCAAAAAATATCTATCAAAAGGGACTTCGGCATTCATTGCAATTGTTACGCTACTGGCTCCCTGGGGGAGCTATATAACGTACTATATGCCAGAAATACTCTATTACCTCATTTTCCTGGTATTGACATGGATTACACTGAATGAAGAAAACTATCGCAACCAAACATTATTCGATTTCGCCTCGGGGATGGCGCTTGGAATATTATCCCTGATCAAGCCCCATGCCCTCTTTTTAGTGCCTGCATATGCCGCGTTCCGTATTTACGCTAACATCCTGAATATACGCCAGCGCAGCCTGTTTAAACTTGCCTGCTCCATCGGCCTGACCGTTATTTTGCTTTTTCTTGTCCGCCTTTCTATTGGCTATCTGATAGCTGGCCACGCTGCGCTCAGCCTGTTCGGAAGTACATATAGCGGAGTTGCGGATAAGAGTGGGGGGCTCTTCAGCTCACAAATGCTTTTGGCCCTTTTTTACGTTGCAAAAGGCCATGCATATGGGCTCCTAGTATTATTTGGACTTCCATTAATGGCAGCCTTCATTATGCTCTGCAATAAGACCACCGATGATAACCGCGAGCTTAAAAAAATTATTTTTTTTGCCGGTGCCGTATTGATATGCATGCTCGCAGTTACCATCGCCTACACGGCGCGAGTCAACGGAATGAACCAGTATGAAAGTCTTAACCGGCTTCACATGCGTTATTACTTTTTCGTGTTCCCGATTTTTTCCGTTATTGCCGCATTCTTTTTTAAAGAAACGGAACTCAATCTTGCGGCCTGGCAAAAAATAATTGCTGCACTTGTGCTTATAGCCACTCTTTATGCTGGCTTCAAGGGGCTAAAACCGTACACTCCTTCGGCCGTAGACTCGCCCGATCTGTGGTCAATTGCATATCGACCCAAGGTGTTGCACGCATTTACACTGCTACAGGCGTTCGCTCTACTGCTGTTCATCATAAAGCCCGCGAAGGCCTCGAAGTTTTTTGTCTATCTATTACTTCCTTTGCTAGCGCTTAATGCTGCGCTAACCCTACCAATTTTCTTTTCGTATTATAGGGTGCAAAGTGCCGCTGACAAGGCTGGCATTTTTTACGAAATGACCATAGGCAACCGCGATCCCGTCGCGATTGTTACTGATGACGACTCAAATGCAACGCGGGTGATATTTCATCTAGACGCCAAGGACATAAGGAAAGTTCTTACCTCGGCCTCCCAGACATTAAACTCGCAGATGATTGCACCCGATGTTCGCTGGATCATCGCTCTGAATGATAATCCACTCGCTCCCTCGCTTCGGGGGTATCTTGCGTATGAGATGCCTGGATACAAAATTTGGCATGTCGGCACCAGTAGCTATGACGTCGACTTCACTTCGCAAACTTGGCCTGAAGTGGACTCGATAAAAGGAGTCTTCAGCCCTGAGTGGTTTGGTCGTTGGTCTGATGGCAAATCTGTCGCCATTACCTTCACAAAGGACATCCCCGCCGACATTTCCCTCGAAATCAAGGCTTTTGGCTTTGGCCCCAATATTGGGCAACCGGTTGGCATCCAAATTGGAGATCAGGTCGAGCAATTTAAGCTGAGCAAGGATTTGAGCTCAGCCACACTGAGTTACCACAACGTCTCCGCGCACACGCGAACTGTGATCATCAGGGTCCCCCACCCTATTTCACCAAAAGAGATTGGAATGAATACCGATTCGCGCATGCTCGGTATTGGGCTAAATCATCTTTCTATCGAACCGACCATATCGGAAGGCCAAGGAGTTACCAACGCAAAGTGAAGCACCGAGACTCCGAGAACTTGGCACTCGGCCTGCGAAACTGATGGGTGATTCTCAGCCGGAGATACACAGCAAGAAGGCAACATCCATTCGCAGCCGCATGGCACGTTAAATCTCGCTACAATAGCTTTTTGCTGGGTCAAACCTAGCGGCTCTGGCTCCGGTTACAAGGAAACGCAGATGAAAATTCTGGTCGGCTACAAGCGCGTGGTGGACTATAACG
>CBJMMB010000015.1:0-42036 GCA_966430775.1 uncultured Dyella sp.
GCGCAACCGCGTTGCCGCCGCCGCCGCCCACGCCAATGACTTTGATCACCGCATTCGGTGCCAGTTTTTCGACCAGTTCAAACATTTCCCGTCCTCCGTAGAGCTTTCGTTGTCGTTGTAACCGCGGTGCGGCTCCTGCCTCGCCGTGGTGGTGAGCGAACCTCCATTCGCCCGAGCTGCGCCTCCTGCGCCGCCTAACCCTTTCGTTTCTAGAAATTCTTGGTGATCCAGGTACGCAACTTGTCGACCAGCCCACCGACGCTGCCGCCAGTCGGCCCGCTCGCGCGCATGCCGCCGGAGCGCGCGCCGTGCAGCAGCAGGCCCACGCCGGTGGAATGCAACGGATTGGCGATCACTTCGCCCAGGCCCACCACGTGCTGCGGCACGCCGATGCGCACCATCTTGTGGAAGATCTCCTCGGCCAGCTCGAGCGCGCCTTCCATGCGCGAGGCGCCACCGGTCAGCACCACGCCCGCGGCGACCAGGCTGTCGTAACCGGAACGGCGCAGTTCGTCCTGCACCATCTCGAAGATTTCCTCGTAGCGCGCCTGCACGCTCTGCGCCAGCGACTGCCGTGCCAGACGGCGCGGCGGACGATCGCCCACGCTCGGCACCTGGATGGTTTCTTCCGCATGCGCGAGCTGCGCCAGCGCGCAGGCGTACTTGATCTTGATTTCCTCGGCATGCGCGGTCGGCGTGTGCACGCCGTAGGCGATATCGTTGGTGACCTGGTCGCCGCCCACCGGCAGCGACTTGGTGTAGCGGATCGCGCCCTGCGTATAGATAGCGATGTCGGTGGTACCGGCGCCGATATCGACCAGGCACACGCCCAACTCGCGCTCATCGTCGGTCAGCACCGATTTAGCGCTGGCGACGGCGGAGGGCACCAACTCATCGACGGACAACCCACAGCGCTGAATGCACTTGCTGATGTTCTGTACCGCCGCGGCCGCGCCGGTAACCAGATGCACCGAGGCTTCCAGGCGCACGCCGCTCATGCCGACCGGCGAGCGGATGCCGTCCTGGCCATCGATGCGGTATTCCTGCGACTCCTTATATAAGACCTTGCGATCGGCCGGGATCGCCACCGCGCTGGCCGCTTCCAATACCTGGTCCAGATCGCCGGGCGCGACTTCGCGGTCGCGGATCGCCGCGGTACCGTGCGAGTTGCGCGTTTCCAGGTGACTTCCGGAGATCGACGCATACACTGAGCGGATATCGCAACCGGCCATCAGCTCGGCCTCTTCCACCGCGCGCTGGATCGAATGCACGGTCGATTCGATGTCCACCACCGAGCCGCGCTTCATGCCGCGCGAGACGTGCGAGCCGATGCCGATCACTTCGATCGGCTCGCCCGGCTCGTACTCGCCGACGATCGCCACCACTTTGGAGGTGCCGATGTCGAGGCCTACAACCAATTGCTTATCGCTTTTGCCTTTCATGTGCGTGGCGTGCCTCCGGCATTGGCAGCGGTCGGGGCGGCCGTCACTTGCGGCCATTTCACGGCGAAGCCGTTGGTGTAGCGAAGATCGGCGTACTCGAAACCCTGCGGATGCGCCGCGGCGACTTGCGGATACACATCCAGAAAACGTTGCAGGCGACGCCCAGCCTGGTTGCGATCGCCGATCACGATCTGCGCACCCGAATCGGTTGTGACGCTCCAACTACCGCGCTCGGTCAGCGTGACGCCGGTGATCTTCAGATGCGTGCCGGTGAACGCCTTCTGCACATCGGCGAAGAAGCTCACCACTTCGGCGAGGTGGTCGTCAGGTCCGTGCAAATCGGGCAACTGCTTGTAGTCGACCGCATCCGGCACGGTGAACACCTTGCCTTCACGGCTGATCAAGGAGTTGGTGTTCCAGCGCGCAAAAGGCTGACGTTCGTAGACGCGCAGCAACAAGGTATCGGGCCAGCGTTTGCTCGCCTCCACCGATTCCACCCACGGCAACGCAGCTACCGCTTTCTGCACGGTATCCAAATTCAATGCGAAGAAGCCTTTGCCCAGGCGCGGCAGCACAGCGGCACGGATCTGCTCCGCGCTCACATGCTTGAACTCGGCCTGCAGCGTCAACTGGGTGACCGGCCAGCGATCGGCGGCGAACCAGCCGCTCAATACGCCGACGATCGGCAGGACCACCAAGGCGATGGCCAGGCACCAGGCGACGAGGCGGATGCTTCCCCTCATTGCGCCTCCCTGAAACTGGTTTCCAGCACGCGCCAGCACAGCTCCTGGTAATCGATACCCGCAACGGCCGCGGCTTTCGGCACCAGCGAGTGCGAGGTCATGCCCGGCGCGGTGTTCACTTCCAAGAGCCAGTTGCGGCCTTCGCGGTCGCGCATCACGTCGACACGGCCCCAGCCGAAACAGCCGAGCGCATCGAAGGCTTCCAGCGCGAGCGCACGCAACGATGCTTCCGCTTCGCCTTCCAGGCCGGGGCAGATGTAGCGCGTGTCTTCGGCGATGTACTTGGCGTTGTAATCGTAGAACGCGCCTTTCGGCACGATATGGATGCTCGGCAGCACCTGGCGGCCGAGAATGCCGACGGTGAGCTCATCGCCGACGATCAGGGTTTCCATCAGCAGGTCGCCGGGATACTTCTGCGCCAGCTCCACCGCGGCATCCAGATCCTTCTCTTCGAACACGCGCGTCACGCCCACGCTGGAACCTTCGCAGGCGGGCTTCACGATCAACGGAAAACCGATTTCCTTCGCCGCCGCATGCACGTCCGCGCCGCGCGGCAGCGCGACGAACTTCGGCGTGGGCAAGCCGAGTGATTGCCACACGCGCTTGGAGCGCGTCTTGTCCATCGACAGCGCCGAACCCAGCACGCCCGAACCGGTGTAGGGCACGTGCAGCGATTCCAGCGCGCCTTGCAACACACCATCCTCGCCGCCGCCATGCTGGCCGTGCAGGATGTTGAACACGCGCGCGAAATGACCTGCGCGGAGTGCATCCAGCAAGGCCGGAATGCCGTCGATCGCGTGCGCATCCACGCCGCGCGCCTGCAATGCGGCGAGCACGTTGCGGCCGGAATCGAGCGATACCTCGCGCTCGGCCGAGCTGCCGCCCATCACGACGGCGACGCGGCCAAACTGGGCGGGGTCGGTAAGCTTTCTCATGTCTCGCTCGTCCTCAGATGACCTATTTGCGCCAGCTCGACCGCGGCGGCGCCGATATCGCCAGCGCCAAGCAGCAGCAGCAGATCGCCGTCGCGCAAGAGCGTCGGCAAGGTGTCTTTCAGTTCACGCGGATGGCTGATCAGTACCGGATCGACCTTGCCGCGCGCGCGTACCGCTCGCGCCAGCGCACGGCCGTCGGCGCCCGCGATCGGCGCTTCGCCGGCGGGATAGACCTCGGTCAGCACCAGCACGTCGGCTTCGGCCAACACGTTGGCGAAATCGTCCAGCAGATCACGCGTGCGGCTATAGCGATGGGGCTGGAAGCCGACCACCAGCCGCCGCTCCGGCCAGCCGCCGCGCGCGGCCGCGAACACGGCAGCCAGTTCGCGCGGATGATGGCCGTAGTCGTCGACCAGCATCGCCTTGCCGTGATCGAGCGCGATCTCGCCGCGGCGATGGAAGCGGCGACCGACGCCCTGGAAATTTTTCAGCGCATGCGCAATCGCATCCGCTTCCACGCCGAGCTGCCAGCCGATCGACGCCGCCGCGAGTGCGTTGAGCACGTTATGGCGACCCGGCAGGTTGAGCGTGATCGGCATCGGCTTGGCCACACCCGGCAGCAGCAGGTCGAAATGCATCTCGAAACCTTGCTGCCGTACGTTGGCGGCGCGCACGTCGGCATGTGCGCTATCGATGCCGTAGGTCATCACGCGACGCGTAGTGAGCTTGGCCAGCTCGGCCACTTCCGGATCGTCCACGCACAGCACGGCCAGTCCGTAGAACGGCAGGCGATGCAGGAAATCGGAGAACGCCTTGCGCACCAGCGCAAAGTCGCCCTGGTAGTTTTCCAGGTGATCGGCGTCGATATTGGTGACCACCGCGATCACCGGCGATAGCAGCAGGAACGAACCATCCGATTCGTCCGCCTCGGCCACGATGTATTGGCCGGTGCCCAGGCGTGCATTCGCGCCCGCGGCGTTCAACTGTCCGCCAATCACGAACGTAGGATCGTAATTGGCTTCGGCCAGCACGCTGGCGACCAGGCTGGTAGTAGTGGTCTTGCCATGCGTGCCGGCAATGGCGACACCGCGGCGGAAACGCATCAGCTCGCCCAGCATTTCCGCGCGCGGAATCACCGGGATGCGCGCTTCGCGGGCGGCGACCAGTTCGGGGTTGTCGAGCTTGATCGCGCTCGATGTGACGACGACATCCGCATCGCCGATATGCGCGGCGGCATGTCCAATGCGCACGTCGATGCCAAGCTGCCGCAGGCGCTGCGCCGTCGGCGATTCGCTGCGATCCGAGCCGGACACCGCATAGCCGAGGTTGTGCAGCACTTCGGCGATGCCGCTCATGCCCACGCCGCCAATGCCGATGAAGTGCACTCGGCGGAAGGTGCTCATCAAGTCTTCGTGCGCAAGCAGGCGACGCGGCGTCATGCGGCCACCTCCACGCAGGCGCGCGCGATGTCCGCGGCGGCATCCGGCTTGGCCAGCGTGCGCGCGGCTTCCGCCATGGCGATCAGCTTGGTGCGATCACTTAGCAGCGCAGTCAAACGCTGCGCCAGATCATTCGTCTTCAAATCACGCTCCTGGATCAATTCGGCCGCGCCTGCGGCGACCAGCGCCTCGGCGTTGCGGGTCTGGTGGTCGTCCACCGCGTGCGGGAACGGCACCAGCACGGCGCCAAGGCCACAGGCGGTGAGCTCGGCGAGCGTCAGTGCACCGGCACGGCATACGGCGAGATCGGCCCATGCATAGGTGCCGGCCATGTCTTCAATGAATGGCACGATGCGCGCTTCCACTCCGGCGTCGGCATAGGCCTTGCGCGCTTCATCGATACCGCGATTGCCGCATTGATGCAGCACGTCGGGCCGCCGCTCCACCGGCATATGCGCCAGCGCTTGCGGCACAGAGGTATTCAACGCACGCGCACCGAGGCTGCCGCCGAGCACCAGCAGGCGCGGCTTGCCGTTACGCTCGGCCATGCGTTGCGCGGGCGACGGCAGCGACGCAATTGCCGCGCGCACCGGATTGCCCACCCACTGCGCGTTCGGCAAGGCATCGGCAAATCCAGCCATCACCCGACGCGCATGCTGCGCCAGCTTGCGATTGGTGAAACCCGCCACGCGGTTCTGTTCGTGCACCAGCAGCGGCCGACGCAACAGCCGCGCGGCAACTCCACCAGGACCGGCCACATAGCCGCCCATCGACAGTACGCTGCGCGGTTTCAGCCGATGCAATACCGCGAGCGACGACAACAACGCGCGCAACAGCATCCATGGCGCAAGCAGGCGCGTCTTCATCCCTTTGCCGCGCAGGCCGCCCACCGCAATGGTGTGCAGCTCGATGCCATGCGCCGGCACGACCTTGGTTTCCATCCCGCCTCGCGCTCCCAGCCACACCACCGGCACGCCCTGCGCGCGCAGCGTTTCGGCCACAGCCAGACCAGGAAAGATGTGGCCGCCGGTGCCGCCGGCCATGATCAGCACGGGTGCTTGCGCGCTCATGCCGCCACCGCCTCGCGCTCGCGCGCGGTATTCGGGTTCGCGTCCGGCACGGCGGCCGCCGGCACGCGTGTCGCCATCTGCCGCGCATCGAGCGCGCGATAGATTTCGAACGTCGCGCGCAGCAGCACGCCCGCCATCGCGCAGGTCAGCACGATCGACGAACCGCCGTAGCTGATCAATGGCAAGGTGAGGCCCTTGGTCGGCAGCGCGCCAAGGTTCACGCCCACCGACACCATCGTCTGCAGGCCGATCATCAGCGAGATGCCGAAGGCAACATAACCGGCGAAACGCTGGCCGATCTCCACGCCCTTCAAGCCCACGTGCAGGCCGCGCCACACCACCATCGCGAACAATCCGATCACCGCCACGATGCCGGCCAGGCCCAGCTCCTCGCCGATCACCGCGAAGATGAAGTCGGTATGCGCTTCGGGCAAGTACGACAACTTCAGCACGCTCGAACCCAGGCCCACGCCCAGCCATTCGCCGCGGCCGATCGCCATCAGCGACTGCGTGAGCTGGAAACCGTCATCGAACGGATGCGCCCAGGGGTTCATGAAAGACGTCAGGCGCTTCATGCGATAGCTTTCGCTGGTCGCCGCAATCGCCAGCAGCGGCATCAGCGGCAGGCCCATCAGGAACAGGAAGATCGGCCGCGCACCGCCCAGCCACACCATCGCGATGGTGACGGCGATGATCAGGGTGGCGGAACCGAAGTCCGGCTGCGCCAGCAACAGCAGCACCATCACGCCCGACACCGCCAGCGGCTTGATCAAGCCAAGGAAGCGCGTTTCGACGCTTTCGCGGTGGCGCACCAGATAGCTGGCCAGGTACACCACCAGGATCAGCTTCACCGCCTCGACCGGCTGGAACGAGGTGACGATCAGGTTGAGCCAGCGCCGCGCGCCGTTGATCTTCATGCCGAAGTGCGGCACGAACACCGCCAGCAGCATGATGAACGCCACCAGCATCAGGAAGAAGGCGTGTTTTTCCACTTCCTTGAGCTCGGTGCGCATGGCAACGCCCGCCGCCACGGCGCCGAGCGAAAGAAACAGCAGGTGTTTCTTCAGGTAGTAGAACTCGCCGAAATGCGCACTGTCGGCCACCGCGATCGAGCTGGACGTCACCATCACGACACCCACGCAGGCGAGCGCGACCAGGGCCACCAGCAACGGCAAGTCGAACTTGCCGCGCGGGCCCTGCCGGCGCTTTGCTTGCGATGTGTCGAAACCAAACATCTGCTAACGCACCTTCAAGGTTGCCAAACCGATCAGCACCAGCACCACGCTGATGATCCAGAAGCGCACGATGACCCGAGGCTCGGGCCAGCCTTTCAATTCGAAGTGGTGATGGATCGGCGCCATGCGGAAGATGCGCTTGCCGGTCATCCTGAAGCTGGCCACCTGCATCATCACCGACACGGTTTCCATCACGAACACGCCACCCATGATCAGCAGCACGATCTCCTGCCGCACGATCACCGCGATCGCCGCCAGCGCCGCGCCGATCGCCAGCGCGCCGACGTCGCCCATGAACACCTGCGCGGGATAGGTGTTGAACCACAGGAAACCCAGACCCGCGCCGGACAACGCACCGCAGAAGATCGCCAGTTCGCCCGCACCGGGAATCGATGGAATACCCAGGTATTCGGAGAACACGCGGTTGCCGGCCAGATACGCGAACACGCCCAGCGCACCCGACACCAGCACCGTCGGCATGATCGCCAGGCCATCCAGGCCATCGGTGAGGTTTACCGCGTTGGAGAAGCCCACGATCATGAAATAGGCGAGCACGATGAAAAACACGCCCAGCGGCACCGCCACGTGCTTGAACACCGGCACGTACAGCGCGGTTTCCGCCGGAATGTTCGCTGTGTGAAAAAGAAACCACGCCGCGCCCAGGCCGAACACCGACTGCCAGAAATACTTCCAGCGCGAAGCGAGGCCGCGGCTGTCCTTCAGCACCAGCTTGCGGTAATCGTCGTAGAAGCCGATCGCGCCGTAGCAGATCAGCACCAGCAGCACCAGCCACACGTAGCGGTTGTTGAGGTCCACCCACAACAACGTGGCGATCGCCACTGACAGCAGGATCATCACGCCGCCCATGGTCGGCGTGCCGGCCTTGGACAGATGCGTCTGCGGACCTTCCTTGCGCACCACCTGGCCGGCCTTGAGCGCGGCCAGCTTGCGGATCAGCGCAGGGCCGAACAGCAGCGACATCGCCATCGCGGTCAGCGCCGCCATGATCGTGCGGAAGGTGATGTACTGGAACAGGTGCGGCGTGGCGAAATGCCGTGCGAACCACTCGGCCAGTTCAAGCAGCATCGTGTGCGCCCTCCTGCGGATGAGCGCTCTTGAGCGCAGCCACGACCTGATCCATGCCCGAGGAGTGCGAGCCCTTCACCAGGCAGGTGACGCCGGCACGCAGCCCGGCGCGCAACGCGTCGATCAATGCGGCTTTGTCGGCGAAATGTCTGCCGCCTGCGCCGAACGCTTCCACCGCAGCCGCATTCAGCGGCCCGACCGCGAACAGCTGATCGATGCCTTGCTCGCGCGCATGGCGACCGACGCCCGCATGCAGCGCACGCGCATCCGCGCCCAATTCGGCCATGTCGCCCAGCACCAGCCAGCGCTCGCCACCGGCCAGGGCCAGCGTGTCGATCGCTGCATGCATGGAACCGGGATTGGCGTTGTAGCTGTCGTCGATCAGCGTCCAGCCGCCCGGCATCGCGATGCGCTTCAGGCGCCCTTCGACCGCGCTCGCCTGCTCCAGCCCCGCGACGATGGTGTCCAGCGGCACGTCCAGCGCCAGGGCGATGCTGCTCGCCGCCAGCGCATTGGCGATGTTGTGGCGGCCCGGCAATGGCAATTGCACTTCGGCATCGCCATGCGGCGTGCTCAGCACGAAGCGCGAGCCGTCCACGCGCTGCTCCAGGATTTCCGCACCGACGTCGGCCTTGTGATCCAGGCCGAAACGCAGCACGTGGCGTCCGCCGGCCAGGCCGCTGAAGAAGCTGGCGAAGGCATCGTCGGCATTGATCACCGCCACGCCGTCCGCCGGCAGCGCGCGATACAGCGCGCCCTTGGTTTCTGCCACCATTTCGATCGTACCCATGCGCTCAAGATGCGCTGGCGCGATGAGATTCACGAGGCCGATATCGGGCCGTGCGATGGCAGCGAGATAGTCGATGTCGCCGGGCTTGCCCGCACCCATTTCGAGCACGGCGTATTCGGTGTCTTCCGGCATCCACAACAGGGTCAGCGGCAGGCCGATCTCGTTGTTGTAGCTGCCGGTGTTGACGTGCGTGCGGCCATGACGCGAAAGAATGGACGCGGTGAGCATCTTCACCGTGGTCTTGCCATTGGAGCCGGTGATGCCGATCACGCGCGCATTGCGCTGCGCGCGCACTGCGCTGGCCAGATCGCCCAGCGCAAGCTCGGAGCTCTGCACTTCCACCTGCGGCAGGTCGCTTTCCACGCGATGCTCGACCAGGGCCGCCACCGCGCCGCGCGCCTTCGCATCGGCAAGATAGGCGTGACCGTCCACACGCTCGCCCTTAAAGGCGACGAACAGGTCGCCCGGCTGCACCTTGCGCGAATCGATCGCGACGCCCGTGACGCTGGCGTCGGCGCCGTGCAGGTGGCCGTGCGTCCACATGGCGATGGCGCTCAGGCGCATCATGCGTGGTGCTCCAGTGCGGCGCGTGCAATCGCCATGTCGTCGAACGCGCGCTTGCCGCCCGCGCCTTCCTGGTAGGTTTCGTGGCCTTTGCCGGCAATCAACACCACATCTCCGCTGCGCGCCATCGTCAACGCCGCGCGGATCGCCGCTTCGCGATCGCGCTGCACCGTGGCTGTCTGGGGCCGAGCCATGCCGGCCAGGATTTGCGCGACGATCGCGTCGCCGTCTTCGCCGCGCGGGTTGTCGTCGGTGACGATGGTGACGTCGGCCAATCGTTCTGCGATGTCGCCCATCTGCGGCCGCTTGCCCGCATCGCGCTCGCCGCCGCAACCGAACACGCAGATCAGCCGCACCTCGCAATGCGCGCGCAGCGCCGTGAGCGCCTGCTCCAGCGCGTCCGGCGTATGCGCGTAATCGACCACCACCAGCGGCAAACCATGCAAGCCGCCGATGCGGTTCATGCGCCCGTTCACCGGCTGCAGCGCCTCGACGGCTTCGACGATGCGCTCGAACGCCTCGCCCAGCGCACCGAGGCAGCCGATGACGGTAAGCAGGTTCGCCACGTTGAAGCGGCCGAGCAGGCGGCTGCGGATCGTGCGTTCGCCCCAGGGCGTGCGCAGCGTGAAGGCTACGCCTTCGGCCGAGGTGACGATGTCGCGGGCTTCGATGTCGGCGTGCGCATCACCTGCGCTGCTCAGCCGCCATGCGCGTACGCCGGGCGAGAGCTTGCCGACCAGTTGGCGACCGAACGCGTCGTCGATATTGATCACTGCGGCTTTCAATCCCGGCCATGCAAACAGCCTGGCCTTGGCGGCGCCATACGCCTCCATGCTGCCGTGGTAGTCGAGATGATCGCGCGTGAGATTGGTGAAGGCCGCGACCTCGAACGCGGTGGCGGCGACACGCCCCTGCTCGAGCGCATGCGAGGATACTTCCATCGCCATGTGCGTGGCGCCCTCGCGACGGAACTGCGCAAACAGCCGCTGCACCGCGATGGCGTCCGGCGTGGTGCGCTCGCCTTCCTGCAATTGCCCGTGCAGGCCCGCACCCAGCGTGCCGATGGTGGCGGCGCGATGGCCCAGATGCGCCAGCGCCTGCGCCTGCAATTGCACGGTGGAAGTCTTGCCGTTGGTGCCGGTGACGCCGATCACGCGCATCGCTTCGGACGGGCGGCCGAAAAAGCGCGATGCGATTTCGCCGACGAACGCATGCAGGCCATCGATCCACAGCACCGGCACACCGGGATCTTCCAGCTCGGCCGGCACCGGCGCTTCGGCCAGCACCACGCTGGCGCCACGCTGCACCGCGCCGCGCACGAATTCGATGCCGTGCCCGCGCGTGCCGCGCAAGGCGAAGAACGCATCGCCGCTTTTCACTTGCCGCGAATCGAGCGCAAGCCCGGAAACGACGATAGGCCCTGCGGCCTTCGTTTCGGCGATGCCTTGCAACAGGTGATCCAGGCGCTGGCCGCTCATGGCTCGACGGCCTCCACCGCGGATTGATCGTCCTGCGTGTTCTGCGGTGGCGCGGTGCCGGCCAATCCGCCGCCCGCCTGCAACGGGCCGCCGACGTACCAACGCCCGATGTTGTCCGGCGGCACGTCCAGCAGGCGCAGCGCACCGCTCATCACGCTCTGGAACACGGGCGCCGAAACCACGCCGCCGTAGTAGGCGTTTTTCTTTGGATTGTTGATCACCACCACGCCGACCAGGCGCGGATCGGTGGCCGGCACGATGCCGGCGAACAGCGAGTTGTAGCTGTTCTTGGCATAGCCGCCGCCGGAGGCCAGATGCGCCGTACCGGTCTTGCCGGCCACGATGTAGTTGGCGATCTGCGCACGCGTGGCCGAGCCGCCCGGCGCGGTCACCGTTTCCAGCATGTCCACCAGTTCGCGCGCAATGTTTGGCGAAATGATCTGCGTGCCCGCATCGGCGCCACCCTTGATGAAGGTGGGCGTGTGCCGCACGCCGCCATTGGCCAACGTGGCGTACGCCGTGGCCAGTTGCAGCGGCGTCACGTTGAGGCCGTAGCCGTAGGCCATGGTGGCTTTCTCGATCGGGCGCCAGCTGCGACCGGGCCGCAGCAAACCGGCCGATTCGCCGGGAAAACCGCTGCCCGTGCTTTCGCCGAAGCCGAACGCGCGATACGTGTCGTACAGGAACTTGGTATCCAGCGACAAACCGATCTTGGCCGCGCCGATGTTGCTGGACTTGGTCAGCACGCCGGTGGGGGTGAGCAGACCGTTACCGCCGGTCTCCACGTCGCGGATGTCCTTGCCCATGAAGTACCAATGGCCGTTGCCGGTATCGACCATGGGCGAAGTAGGTGTGTACTTGCCGCTGGAAAGCGCCGCCGCCATGGTGAACGTCTTCATGGTCGAGCCGGGCTCGACCACGTCGGTCACGGTGCGATTGCGGCGCGCGGCCGCCGGGCTGCCGGTGACCGCATTGGGGTTGTACGTAGGCAGACTCACCATGGCGAGAATCTCGCCGGTGTGGATATCCAGCACCACCATTTCGCCCGAGTCGGCGTCCAGATCATCCAGCTGTTTTTTCAGTTCGCTGTAAGCAAGGAACTGGATGCGCCGATCGATGCTGAGCGTGAGGTTCTGGCCTGGCTGCGGCGCGTGCACCTGTTCCACGTCTTCCACCACGCGGCCCATGCGATCGCGGATCACGCGCTTGGCGCCCGGCTTGCCGGCCAGCCAGTTGTCGAACGCCAGTTCGAGACCTTCCTGGCCGTGATCGTCGATATTGGTGAAACCGAGCACGTGCGCGGTGACTTCGCCGGACGGGTAATAACGCTTGTATTCGCGCTGCCCGTTCACGCCGGGAATGCCCACCGCCAGCACCGCTTGCGCCGCCTCCGGACTCATCTGCCGGCGCAGATAGGCAAAATCGCGATCGGCGCGCTGCTCCAGATAAGACTTCAATTCATCGGCATTGGTACCCAGCGCCTGCGCCAGGGCGGGAATGCGATCGGCATTGTCGAGCACTTCCGATGGCACGCAGGTGATCGAGACCATCGGCGTGGATACCGCGAGCGGTTCGCCGTTGCGGTCGAAGATGGTGCCGCGCGACACCGCGATCGGCATTACGCGCAAGAAGCGCGCGTCGCCTTGATCCTGATAGAACTGCTTGCGCACCACTTGCAGATCGAACGCGCGCGCCACCAGGCCCAGCGAGGCGACGCCGAGTATGCCGATCACCAGCAGCATGCGCCGGCGCGTGCTCGGGCCCGCACCTTTGCGACGCGAACTGGGCTTGGGCGCCATCGCCTGTTGCAGCCGGTTCATGGCCGCACCAGCTGTACGTCCTGCGGACGCGGCGTGAACATGCCGAGCTTGGTGCGCGCTTCGTTGTCGATGCGGCGCGGCTCGGCCCAGGTGGCCTGCTCCAGTTCGAGCCGGCCGTATTCGATATTCAATTCGTCGCGCTGGCTTTGCAGCTGCGAAAACTGCACGAACAGGGCGCGGCTCTGGTGGCGCGTCCACACGACCGCGATCGCGCTGATCATCGTGGCAACGAGCAGAAGCAGCAGGCTGAAGATGCCTACGATCTTCATGCGCTGCTCTCCTGCGCCACCTTCTGCGCCACGCGCAGCACCGCCGAGCGGGCGCGCGGATTGGCCGATTGCTCCGCCTCGGAAGGAAACTGTGCCTTGCCGACCGCCATGAGCTTGGCCGGCGCCGCGGCCACCGGCGGACCGCGGCGGCTACCCTGCACGCGGCCGGAGTGATCGCGGATGAATTGCTTCACCATGCGATCTTCCAGCGAGTGGAAGCTGATGATCGACAGGCGGCCGCCGGGATTGAGCCGGTCGAGCGCTGCTTCCAATCCGTGCTCCAGCGCTTGCAACTCGCCATTCACGCGAATGCGCAACGCCTGAAATGTGCGCGTGGCCGGGTGCTTGCCCGGCTCGCGCCGGCCGATCACGCGTTCGACCAGGGCGGCGAGCTCACCAGTGCGGGTGATCGGCGTTTCCTTGCGGCGCTCGACGATGGCGCGGGCGATCTTGCGGCTGAAACGTTCCTCACCATAGATCCACAACACGTCGGCGATCTCGCGCTCGTCGGCATGGGCGAGGAAGTCGGCGGCGCTTTCGCCTTGCGTGGGATCCATGCGCATGTCCAGCGGCGCATCGGCCATGAAGCTGAAACCGCGGGCGGCTTCGTCCAGTTGCGGCGAGGACACGCCCAGGTCGAGCAGCACGCCGTCGAGACCGGCGGCGGTTTCGTCCCATTCGGCGAGGGTGGAGAAATTCGCGTGGCGAATCGACACGCGCGGATCGGCGCCGAATTCGTTTTGCGCGGTGGCGATGGCCTGCGGATCGCGGTCCATCAACAGCAGCCGGCCGTCGGGACCCAGGCGCGACAGCACGGCGCGGGCGTGACCGCCGCGTCCGAAGGTGCCATCGAGATAACGCCCGCCTGCCCGCACGGCGAGACCCTCCACCGCTTCATTCAGCATCACCGGGATGTGCTGACGCTCAACCATCTCGCACTCCCGCTCTGGTTCGTATTCATCCCGCGCCCTGACCGTCACCGGTCAGAGCCGCAGGTCCGCCATGTCGTCGCTGATTTCGTCTTCGCCGATGGTCTGGCGGATCTTGGCCAGGTGGGCCTGTTCGCTCCAAAGCTCGAACTTGTTGCCCATGCCCAGCAGAACCGCTTTCTTCTCGATACCCGCCGCAGCGCGCTGGCTGGCCGGCAACAGAATGCGCATGGCGCTATCCGGCTCCACCATCGCTGCCGCACCCACCAGCTTCATCTGCAGGGCGCGGTGCACGGCTTTCACGTTCGGCAGGGCGTTCACCTGGTCGCGCACCTTTTCCCACTCCGCATGCGGGAACAGCCAGAGGCAGCCCGACTCGAACGGGTTGTAGGTGATCACCAGCCGATTGGCGCAAGCGCCCGTCACCAGCTCCCGATACGCAGTCGGGATAGCCAGCCGGCCCTTGTCATCGACGGTGATGGCGGTTTCGCCCTGAAACACGACCTAAGGAACTCCCACGAAATCCCACGATTTCACACAGGGTCCCACGATAGTCTCGCCTTTTGAGACTGTCAAGAAAATTTTGCTTGTGAATCAAGGAGAAAGGCGAAGTTCTGGCGAAATTTCCAGTGATTTCTAGGAAGGGCCGCAAGAGCCTTGATCAACATGGATTTTTTGAAAATCCAAGCAAGCGAAGCGAAGCAGAAAGCGAGAGAAAAGCCCTACGGGGCCTCCCTCACTGCCTGGTTCGCTTCACTCGCTCCTGAATGAAAGGTGGAGTCGGCCTGTAAGCCGGGTTCTGTACGCCTTGCGGCGCGACAGTCATTCCTCTCGGCCAGGCGTCGCCACCTGGCTCCAGCAACCTACCCGGGAACAACGCGGGCCGCGTTATCGTTCCCCTATTCGGTCTTGCTCCGGGTGGGGTTTACCGTGCCGTACGACGTTGGCCCCGTACGCGGTGCGCTCTTACCGCACCCTTTCACCCTTACCTGTGCCCTTGCGGGCCATCGGCGGTCTGCTCTCTGTTGCACTGGCCGTCAGCTCACGCTGCCCAGGCGTTACCTGGCACCCTGCCCTGTGGAGCCCGGACTTTCCTCGACGCGCACAAGGCGCGACGCGACTGTCCGGCCGACTCCGGCGTGCATTGTAGGGCATACCGGGGGCACGCCATATGGTTCCATATTTGTTACCATGCATCCGCGTGCGTCACGAAGGACAGTTGTGCCAAAGGTTCAGGAGTACATCGCAAAGGACGGCCGCAATCACTACGCCGATTGGTTCAACCGCCTCAAGCCCGCAGCCGCAGCGAAGGCGGCCGCAGCTGTTGCACGCATGGCTGCAGGCAATACCTCCAACCTGAAAGGACTCGCCAATGGCCTCGCCGAATGGAAGATCGATTGGGGACCAGGCCTGCGGATTTATGTGCATCAGGACGGCAAGGAACTGATCGTTCTGATGGGGGGCAGCGATAAAGGCGATCAAACCGCAGAAATAAAGGCTGCCGCCGTATTGGTCCAGGAATACAAACAGCGCAAGAAGCAACGATGACCGAACGCACGCCACCCAATGAGATGAGCCATGGTATTGACCGTTGACTACCGCGAAACCATCGCCCGCCGTATCGGCAGCGACCCCGAATTTGCCCGCGCGCTACTCGACGAAGCCGCCAGCCTGATGCTCAACGGCGAAGCCGAAGCGGCACGCTTGCTGATGCGCGATCTCACGCACGGACTGATCGGCTTCGAAGGCCTCGCCGAAATCACCGGCACGCCAAGCAAATCCCTGCATCGCATGCTGAGCAAGCACGGCAACCCCGGGATGAATGCACTCAGCAGCATTTTCCAAGCGCTGGTGCAAGCCGCCCTGCATTCACCGGCAGCCGTGCACGTGACCCCCGCTTATCCCTCCACGTAAAGCTGCTTTCGTGGCGCTCCACTGATGGCCGCCGCCAATTTCGCCGCTTTTGCGGGCGGAAGCTCCTCACGCAGGATCGCGAACACGCGCCGCCCCTCGGCCAGCTTCGCATCCGCATCGTCACCGCGTCCCGCGACAAGTACCACGCATTCGCCGCGCTGCTGATTGGGATCTTCCGTCACTCGCTCCAGCAATTGCGACAGTGGCTCGCCGATTACCGTCTCGAACAGCTTGGTGAGTTCGCGCGCCAGTACCGCTTCCCGCTCCGCGCCGAAGACGTCGCGCATGTCGGTCAGGCTTTCGACGATGCGATGCGAGGATTCGTAAAAGATCAACGTGCGCGGATCGCCCGCAAGTTCTTCCAGGCGACTGCGGCGCGCAGCGCTTTTCGGCGGCAGAAAACCTTCGAACACGAAGCGATCGCTGGGCAAGCCCGCCACGGAAAGCGCCGCGATCGCCGCACACGCGCCAGGCACGGGCACGCAACGAATGCCCGCTTCGCGCGCCGCGCGCACCAAACGAAAACCCGGGTCGCTGATCAGCGGCGTGCCCGCATCGGAAATCAACGCGACCGATTCGCCCTGTTCCAGCCGCCGCACGATCGCCGCCACCGCTTCACGCTCGTTGTGCTCATGCAACGCCACCAGCGGCGTACCGATGTTGTGCTGGAGCATCAGCGGACGACTGTGCCGGGTGTCTTCGGCGGCGATCAGCGCAACCTTGCGCAGGGTTTCGATGGCGCGCGCGGAGATGTCATCGCGATGACCGATCGGCGTCGCGACTACCCACAGGCAGCCCGCTTGATGGCTGGACATTGATGAACCTCTGATCCGTTCGCGGCGAAGCAACGATGCGATCGGCTATGATCGCGCAATTGCCCCCATGGGATCGAGGACATCCATGCGCCCAGGTCGTCTTGCCGCGTCAGGACTGCTGATTTCGTTGCTGTTGAGCGCCTGCGTGCCGTCGGTGGTGCCACGCTCGCCCGCCGAAGTCGCCGCCGCGCAAAACGCCGCCAATCTGGCCGGCCAGGGACAATTCGACCAGGCGGCGCAAGCGTACCTTGCGCTGGCCACGCAAACGCCGAGCCGCGCCGATCATTACAAGCTGCTCGCTGCCGAAGCATATCGCGAAGAAAACGCGCTGGATCGCGCCGCACCGCTGGTCGTGGGCATCCAACGCGACCGCCTTGCCGATGACGAACCGGTGCGGCTGGATCTGCTGCGCGCGGAGATCGCGTTGCGTCAGCGCGATCCCGCCACTGCCTTGCGCCTGACCACACAACCGGATCTCAGCGTGCCGGCAAACCTGCGCCCGCGCCTGTTGATCCTGCGTGCGGATGCGCTCGCCGGCACCGGCGATCTGTGGGGCGCGGCACGCACACGCGTGGAGATGGACGATGTCTTGCGCGGCGCCGATCGTGAACAGAATCGCGACCAGGCGCTGACGTTGCTCACCAAGCTCGGCGCCGAACCGCTCAAGCAGCGCGCCGCCGCCATGCAGCAAGGCGACCGCATGCTGCCGTGGGTAAATGAAGCGCTCGGCCGCCTCGGCGTGACAGTGGCGCAAGCGCAGCCGAATCTGGAACAGGCCGTCGGCACGCTGGTGCCCGGCAGCGGCGCCAGTGTGCGCGAGGGTTACAAGATGCCCGCGCACGTCGCGCTGCTGCTACCCAATAGCGATGGTCTCGCGGCAGCCGGCGCAGCGATTCGCGAAGGCTTCTTTGCGGCGTATTTCCAATCGTCCGATACGCATGCCCCACGCGCGACCGTGCGCGTGTACGACAGCGGCGGCAATGCCGCCGGCGCGATCAAGGCCTACAACCAGGCCGTCGCCGAAGGTGCGCAGATGGTGATAGGCCCGCTGGCGCGCTCGGAAGTGACCGCTGTGCTGGGGCAGTCCTCGCTGCCGGTGCCGGTGCTGGCGCTCAATCATTCCGACAACAAGACGCTACCAAACGGCACCGCAAGCGAATTCGCACTGATGCCGGAAGACGAAGGCGCACAAGCGGCCGATCACCTGATCGAACGCGGCCTGCACAACGCCTACGTGGTCATTTCCGGCGACGATTTCGCCAAGCGCGCCGCCGCCGCCTTCAAGGCCGAGCTGGAAGCCAAGGGCGGGCAGATCGCCGGTACCGCGCAATTGCCCTCCAATGGCGTCAACTATGGCGACGCCATCAATGCATTGAATGCTGGCAGCGCCGGCAGCGATGCGGGCCTGTTCATCAGCATGCGCGCGGAACAGGCTCGCCTGCTGCTGCCGCAATTGCGCATTGCACGCATCAATCTGCCCGTGTTCGGCACCTCGCACATCTATGGCGGCAGCGACAACGCCACCGCCGATCGCGATCTGGAAGGCGTGGAATTCTGCGACGCCCCATGGCTGTTCGACGCCCAGACCGGCCTGCCCGCCTACCACGACATCGCCGCGCAACTGCCCGCTGCGCATGGCGGCGCCGCGCAACTGTTCGCGTTCGGCATGGACGCATGGAACCTGGTGCCCTACCTCGACTGGCTGCGCAGCCATCCGGGCAGCTATCTCCCCGGCGCGACCGGCCAACTCGCCGTGGACACGTTCGGCCACGTCAAACGCGTGCTCACCTGGCTGAAGTTCCAGGACGGCGTGGCGCGTCCAAGCAACGCCAGCCTGCAGATGGACAACTCGCCCGCCGCCCCCGCCCCTGCCGGCAGCGCACCTGCACCGGCGAGCAGCGCCCCCATACAACCGAACGGTGGTTGATGCGCGCAGCAGGAAGCGCGTTCGAACAACGCGCATGCGATGAACTGGAACGCGCGGGACTGAAGCTACTCGCGCGCAACTACACCACGCGCTACGGTGAACTCGACCTGGTGATGCGCGACCGCGACACCATAGTGTTCGTCGAAGTACGCCACCGCGTGCGCGCCAGCCACGGCGACGCAGCCACCTCGGTGACAACGAGCAAACAAGCCAAGCTGATCCGCGCCGCGGAGCTGTGGCTGGCCTCGCATCCTCAGCATGCACAACGGCCGTGTCGGTTTGACGTCGTGAGCTATGACGGTCCGGTCATGCAGGCGCGCATGACTTGGTTGCGTAATGCGTTTGAGGCTGGCTGAGTATCGAGCGCAGATTCAGCACTTTCGTATGTGCAGCTGCCGGCAACGTTCTTGAGATAGCGCGCTTCTGCACGCCTAGTGTGAGCATCCGACTTCATCCGGCAAATGCTGATGAGCGCAAACGCGATATTCAATGATTCTTTCGGCAGCGGAGCGCCATGTGCCCGAGAACAAACACCGCCACGCCACCTGCCAAACCGCCCCTTATCGCGTTCCACAAGGCTAGCTCCACGATCGACCAGCCGAAAGCATCACCATGGACCAGGCAATAGGTCACTGTAAGTGCTGCAGCGAAGCTACCTATGATGAGAAAAAAGGTAACGCCCAAGATCGATAAGAAAACAAGTTTCTGATTCGTCAATTTTGGATTTGACTTGGATCTCATGTACGAGAACTCTGGCTTTTCCGATGATTGATCGAAGCCGATGTGCTCAGCAAAGACTTGCCGGCGAAGAAAATTCGGAAACGAATTTTCTTGACCGAGAGAGCTATATCTTCATCTATATCTTCATATTGGACAAAGCATCGTAACCTGCCGGCTCTCGTTGCACCGTCAGGCGATAGTGAGGTTTGCTGTAAGCATCAAGGATGCAGCAATTGTCCGCCTTGCGATGATGAGCATGGAGCTCTGATAGAACTATCTACCTTGCTCCAGATGTAGTAGTCGCATCTCTGAAATAGCCATCGCAGACGGCCTTCGATCTAACCCACAGAAATGAGCAGTGGCGGCATCACGAACGTCCAAGCACTACCTACTGTTATTTGCATCTGTAAGGACTCTCACTGGTCAGCTCTTTATTAGTAGTGATATCAATGATGGATACCGTCGCCCCCGGATGCGCGCTGCATATGGCATTGCGGGCCGTATAGATATTCGACCCTGTGGCATCTATCACTACTGGAATAGAAGCTCCCTCTTTGCTGACGGCGGTTACCCTGTACGAACCTGACATAGTGACGCAGCCCGCTAGGCAGGAAGACGACAGGACAATCGCGAATATCTCTTTCATGGCAACATCTCCTTTTGTTTTTGCTCTGCATAATCTTAAAGACAGATATCAAAGGCAAAAATTGTTTAAAAGCTGTTTAGCATGCCTAACACAATGGTGACATCCCACTCGAGATGTCCGGTCTAGCCGAACGCATCATGTCCGTTAATGTGTACTAGGTTATCGATAGCGAGCAGCGCAAGATTAACAGTAAAGCTATTTACAGTACGCAGACTTTGTGAATTCGTGACAATACGGCGAATTCAATCTTCTCCAGATATCTCTGCGAGGAACATAGTTGTCCTTACATGCAGATACATACGATTTGTTCTCGCATATATAGTCGCCATATGATCTTTTTTGTTTATATCCCGATCTTCGCATACATCTTTCTGCATACACGACATTTTCGTCCGAAAATTTGTATTTAGCTCCGCCAAAAATGTCTGGATAACCACATTCAAGCATAGTGATCTCTACCGAACTTGAAGAAGAAGGCGGCAGCCACCTCTCGTACTCAAATGGATTTGGTTTATCGACGTTCCAGATGCAGCCCGAAAGCAGCAAAGTAACCATAGACAAGGGAAATGCAAGTCGCATTTCTATTACTCCTTGTTGACAGGAGTAGACACGGGCATCTTATTTGTATAGTCAAGCCAAAAGTTACCACAGGCCGGAGAGGAAGGCTTTCCATAACAATTATGCGAAGTATCCGGCTTTCCAAGAAACGCGCGTATCATTTGTCCAAATGTAGTAGCACCTTCCGGAATTGTTCCACCTGTTGCCGGATTAAGACCAATAAATCGCCCCACCGGATCAGCGATATGATTTTGAAGCGTCAGGATCATTTCCCTCCTTTGCCCCGCATCAACAATCGCGCTGCGATCTTGCAGCAAACCTAGAATCCGGTCGGCCTTGGCTGCATTGTATGCAGGACCAAAAAAGCTCACCGTCGTGTTGGAAAGAGTGCCCTCTGCTCCCGACATTTTGGCAATTGATTCCATCGCATTGCCGATAGTCATTGATCCACGGCTATGTCCATCAAGGTGCAGACCTTCTTGTCCGTAATACAGCATCATCCACCTATTTTCTTCGCTTGCGTTAGTTAGGCCCCAGAAGTCGTTTTCAAGAATTCTCTGATACCCAGCAATTAACAATTCAGACAGACCGTTTCCGGCTTTCGGGAATGCGATGTAGTACTGAGGACCATTCGACGTGCTGTGTTGGCTTGCATATTTTTCAGCAGCATCACTGTCATTGAAAATGCCGTTATCTGCAATATAAACCTTCCCATCACTTCCTTTCTGAAGGCGTAGCTTCTCTTCCTCGGTGATCTTACGGCCGGGCACTAAATTGCCCTCACTGTCCTTTACCACCTCGTAAACATCCGCAGCCTTAATGAACATCGTGCGATACGCCTCATCCGTAAAGTGCGTACCCACTTGATAAACAAACCCGTTCAAGGCTTGCTCGTACTCCGCATTCGCCTGCAGCTTGCCAAGATCAGGGCGAGCCAACGCCTGATTATCCAGACTGGCATCTCTGCTAATTCCCGCAATCGCTTCGGCAGCGGTTTTGCCCGTTAATACTTGCTGCGCCTGCCCATCCGTGATGAGTACCGTGCCATTGGCAATGGCGCTGTGTGTGATGCTGCTGTGGTTCTCGTTGTCTCCACCACCACCCATCAAATTGCCCACAACGGTTTTGCCAATCGCGTACTTGCTCCCGCTCAGCACGCTACTGTCACTGCCAAAGCTGTTACTGGAAGCTTTGCCGCTGCTTTCGTTCCGGATGTCCTCATAGGTAAGCGTGCCCGTGATCAGACTATTCTTGCTGGGGTTGGCGCTGCTGGCGATCACGCCGCCGATCAAGTGCGTGTTGCCGCCTACCGCGATGTCGAAACCTCCGCTACCGGCGCCAATACCGCTGACATCGGTGACGCCCGCATAGTGGCTGCTCGACTTGCTCTGGCTGTAGTTGAAGCTGCCGCCGCCACCTGCCCCGATGACCATGGAGCCGCCGATCTGCTGCTGCTTGCTGGCGAAGTCATCGGTGTCTTGTTCGCTTTGGATCAGTAAGTTGTTGCCGATATTGGCCACTACCGTATTGCCGGTGAGCTGAGCACCCTTGATCACGGTGTCGTTGCCGCTGACAAGGGTCAGGGTATCGTTGGCATTGACGCTGCTGATGGCGTGCGTGGTGCCGTTGCCATGTGCACTGCCTTTGCCGACGGATCCTTCGGCGTAAAAACCGAAGCCGTTGCTGCCGATCTGAATACCAACGCCTCCGCTGGCGTTCTTGTTGCTGCTTTCGAGTGTGTGGCTTTCCTGTTGACTGAGAACGTTGAGGTTGTTGGCGGCAGCAAGCGCCACGTTTTGACCATTGACCTGGCTGGCGATGAGATTCAGGTCGCCACCAGTGGCCGCAATGGTGACGTTGCCTTGGCTATTGATGCGGCTGCCATAAGCGGTCTCATCGTGTGTTGCGGTGCTGCTACTGGCGCTGCTGGCACCGATACCGATCCGCAGGCTGATGCCCTGACTGACGCCGGTTCCTTCCGATGCCGCCGCACCTGCTGCGTCTTGATAGGCGTTGTACGCCTCATAGCCGGTATACGCCGCCTGGGCTGCATATAAAGCTTTAACGCGGTCGTCCCCGGCGTGATTGGATGCTTGCGCACGGCCGTAGATACTTTGCGCAACACCTGCCAAACCACCACCCAGGCCGAGCGTAAGCCCCGCCTGCTGTTGCTTATACGTCTGCGTAGTGTCCTGCGTCCCGACGGCTGCATCGATGGTCACATCCTTGCCAACGATGGTAGTTCCGGTCTGGCTCAGCACGTCACTGCCGGTGATATGCACCAGGTTTCCAGCGGTGAGGGTGACGCCGCCATTCAAGCTGCCGATCACACTGCCTTGCGGGGTGGTGTCGGTCTCGCTGTAGCTTTGGCTTTCTTTGCTGCTGCCGATCATCAGGTTCAGGCCGCTGGTGAACAGGCCGCTGGTCTTGGTGGTGCGATCGTGCTGCTCGCTGTGCGTGCTGGTTGCGGTGCCTAGTTCCAAGTTGTTGCCGGCGGCCATCACGACGTCATCGGTGGCGACGATTTGTGCGGCTTGCGTAGTGATATCGCGGCCTGCGGCGACGGTGACGGCGCTGCCGCTGAGCAGGGTGCCGATCGCCAGGCTGTCTTGCGTGGCATCGTGCGTCGTTTTGGTCGTGGTGCTGAGGAAGCCGGATGTTTTGCTGGTGCTGTCTTGCTGCCAAGTATGGCTTTCCTGGCCGGCATGAAGGTGGATGTCGTTGCCGGCGGCGATCGCGATGCCGCCATTGGCGCTGGTGACGTTCGCGGCAACCGTGGTGACATCATGCCCGGCGCTGAGCGCGACACCGTTGGCGCCATCGATGACAGCGCCGCGTAGATGTTCATCGTATGCATATTGACTGTATTGCGTGCTGCCGTTGCGCCAGCTGGTGCCTTGGCTCTGCGTATCGGTGACAGCATTGAGGGTGATGTCGTGACCGGCGCTAAGCGCCAGTTGATTGCCGGCCTGCAGCCGGGCGGCCTGACTGGTGAGATCGTTGCCGGCGGCGAGCACGACGTTGCCACCTGCTTTGAGCATGGTGACGTCGGTATGTATGGTCGCCGTGGCGGAGTGATCGGTTTGCTCTCCACTGCGTTGGCCGGCGGAGGCGTTGAGGCCAAGGTTGTTGCCGGCAATCAGTTGCGCGCTGCCACCCGCGTTGAGCGTGCTGGCGGTGGCCGTGAGATCGTTAGCCGCGGCCAGTCCTAGATGGTTGCCGGCGCTGAGCGTGGCGTGATCGAGCGTGAGGTTGTGGCCGGCTTGCGCGGTGAGGTCGCCGACGGCTGTGATCGAACCAGTTGCAGGCAGATTGAGATTGGGAACATTCAAGCTGTCCAGTTTCACGTCGCCCAGATGGATGCCGCCGGCATTCACCCCACTGACGAGATCGTTGCCGGCTACCAATGCCACGTTGCCGCCCTGGATCGTGCCGGCGTTGAGCAGATCTTGCGCGGCTTGCACGCTCAGGCTGCCGCCGGCGCTGAGATTGCCGGCATTGAGCAAATTGCCGGCCTTGATACTGGCATCCTGGCTGGCCTGGATCGTGCCGGTGCTGGTGAGCTGCCGACTGGCGTTGAGGTTGACGGTGGTACCTTGGATCACCGCGCCACTGGCCACGCTCTCGGCAGTCTTCTGGCTGAGATAGACAACCGGCACGAGCACCGACTCGCCGTTCACCTGCTCGCTCACCAACCACACCATATCCTGCGTAAGGCTGGCGACCTGATCGGGGGTAAGGGCTACGCCGACGGTCAGGTTGAAGGATTGCGCTTCCTGCGCACCGGCATCCATCAGCGCCTTGTATTGTTCCAGCGCATCGTCTTCGCCGCTCAGATAACGGCGGCCGGTGAGGCTGGTGATCTGGTCCATCACCAGTTGCGTTTCGTAGAACGCGTCGCCCAGTCGTTTCAAGGTGAGGTCGCCGCCCAGGCCCAGACGGCCGAGTAGGTAATCGCTATCCAGGAAACCGCCATAGCTGGCGAAGCGCGGATCGGTTTCCACCAGATAAGGACTGCCACTGCCGGGTTTGATCGTGTAAAGGCCGCCGCCGGGCAGCTGTACGGGAAACGGCCGCTCGGGCGTGCCGATCATTTGCGCGCCCGGAACGGGACCGACGTTGCCGGGATTGGCCGGACTACCCACATTGCCGGCCCCTCCGCCCACGCCACCGTGCAATGTCTGGCCATGGCCGTTCGGCCCCAAGTTGACGCCAACGACGGGATGGCCATCTGCATCGACCGCCGTGTTCTGAATGTCTTGGGCACTGATGTCCACCGCGCGACCTGCGCTCATCGAGGCTCGCAAGCTTGGACCGGCATCGAGTGTCAGAAACGGTACGCCGCCAGCGGCCACGGTGGCGCTGGTGATATGTCGGGCAAACACCATCGGAGGCAAACCGTCTTCGCGGTTGGAGTACCAGCGCGCGCCCTCGTAGTCGCCATCGACCGAACGCACCAGGCTGTTCTGCAGCAGGGCAGTAGGAACAAAGGCGACATTCTGCACAGTGTCGCCGCTCACGTTACCGCCACCTGCACTGCCGTCCTGGCCGTTGATAAGCAGATTGTTGCCCGCCGCCACGGTGGAGTTGCTGTTGAGCACCGAGCCATGAAACGTGATGTCACCACCGGCCAAGAGGCGGCTTTCGGCGCTTGCCGAAGTGAGCCGGGTGATGGATAGCACTGTTTGGGTGAGCGTGTCGTACGCCGCATCGCCGTAGTAACCCAGCGGCCCGCAGCGTACTGGGTGCCCGTTGGCGCCGATGGTTTGTGCGTAGGCGTTGCAGAACGCGGTGGCTTCGGCGTCTGTGGTCCAGTCGAAGATCGTCGTATTGGTGGTGCTATTGGCGGCCTGCTCGGCAGCCGTGAGTGTGTAGGTTTCGGTATTGAGTACGCGCCGCTCATTGGTGATCTGTTGCGCGGCAACGAAGAGATTGCCACCAGCTTCGATATCGCCGGAGCGATTCGTCACCGACTGGCTACGCGCCCCACTGGCATCCGCAGCAATCGTCAAATCGCCCAGCGTATACAGCATTGCATCGCGGTTGAGCACGTTGCCGGTGATGTACAGGTTCAGTTGATTCACCGCGGCGATCAATGCGGTTTGATACGGCGTGTTGTCGGTGACGGCGCCCAGGTCGATGCCGTTGGTGAGGTTGTTGGCGTTGACGGTGATGGCGTTGCCGATCACGGTGCCGGTATTGGTGACATCGCCGGCGTTGAGCGTGACGGTGTCGCCTTCGATGCGGCCTTCGTTGGTTTGGGCGGCGGCGTTGAGCGTGGTGCTAGCGCTGTTGATGCGCGCACCGGCCTGGTTGTCGACGCGGGCAGCGTTGACGGTGAGGGCGCCGACGCTTTGCAAGATGGCGCCGCTGGCGTTGACGAAAGCGCCGCCGAGGGTGAAGCGGAAATCGTTGTTGGCGAACAGCGTGTTGCCAGCCAGGTTGGTGTAGTCACCCGCGAGCGTCAGCGCGAGATTATTGCCGGCGCGCAGGCGGCCGATGCCATCGAATGCGTTGAAGGACGCCGTCACGTCGCCGTTCGCCGCCATGTCGCCGCTGTCGTTGTGCACGGCGCCTAGCACTAGCGCAAGGCTACCACCCGCGCCGATCGACCCGCCGGTGTTGTCCAGCGTAGCGCTGATGTTGTTCCAGGCAAGGTTCTGGGCGCTGTAGAGGGTGCCGCCGGTGTTGTCGAGATAACCGCTTTGCAGCGCGAGGTTGCCGCCTGCGACGGCGGTGCCGCCACGGTTCACCAGTTGCGCGGCGTTGAGCATGACGTCGCCCTGCCCGCCCAGCGTGCCGCCGGTGTTGTCCACGCTGTTGGCGGTGATCGCCGTGTCACCCTGGCCGGCATTGGCGATGCGGCCCTGTTGACTGCTGATCGCGCTGGCGTTGAGCGTCAGCGTCGCGCCGTCCTGGCCGCTGCCGGCTTCGAGACGGCCGCCGTCGTTGGCCAGCGTATCGCCAACGTGGATGGTGGCACTGCCCTGGGCCTGCAGTGCGCCGCTGTTGCTGGCATCGCCTTGCGCAGTAATGGCGAGGTCGGTGCCGGCGTAGATCTGGCCGGCGTTGCTCACGCTGCCCGCGCTCAGGGTGACCGCCTGGTTGCTGCCGAGGAAGCCGTTGGCGTCGTTGCTCAGTGCGTTGGCGATGGTGAGATCGAGAGTGCCGTCGAGGGCCTTGATCTGGCCGCTGCCATTGGCCAGGGTGCCTGCGGCAAGGGATGCGCGATGGGCTTGCAGCAGGCCACCCGCGTTGGTCACCGTGCCGCCGAGCGCAACCTGCAGCGTGTTGGCGATCAGCATGCCGCCCGTATTGGTGAAATCGGTGCCGCGCAGCGTGGCGTCGCCCGCGACGCTCACCGTGCCGCCGGTATTGTCGGTGGTCATGCTTTCGAGGTCGAGGCTGCCGTTGCCGATCAGCTGACCGTGCGCGTTGGTCAGCGAATCGGCGACCACCGTGAGCGTGCCGGCGCCGGCATGCTGGATCGTGGCGCTGGTGTTGTCGATGGCGGTTGCACGGATCGCCACGTTGGCCGCGTTGCTGGCCATTGTGCCGCCGGTGTTATCGAACAGGCCGCCGATGGCGAAGGTCGTGTCGCCGCTGCCGGTTTGCAGTAATTGGCCACTGCGGTTGCTAAGGTTGCCCGCTTGCACGCTGAGCTGGCCGGCCTGCAGGCGCGCTTGGGCGTTATTGAAAGCTTGCGCGGCCTGGAGGGCCAGCCGGCCGTTCGTGGCCAGATCGCCGCCGGCATGATTGATATCGCCCTGGCGTGCGGTGAGGGTGATATCGCCGCCGGCGCGCGTGGTCGCGCCGTGTAGGTCCACGGCACTGCCGGCGAAGCTCAAGGCACCGGCGGCGACGTTTTTGCCCGTGGCGGCGAGGGTGCCTTGCGTGTTCACCGTCAGCTGTGCGCTGCCGATGAGGTTGCCGTCGGTCTGCAGACCGGCCGCCAAGATGCCGCTGCTGTCGAGGCTGCCGGCGACGATGGCCAGCTGGCCTTGGGCGGCCAGCGTGCCGGTATTGCTGATGGCCTCGCTGGCGGTCAGGTCGGCATCGCCGCCGGCGTACAGAGTGCCTTCGGTGTTGCTGATGGCGCCGACGCGAAGTGCGGTGTTGGCGGCACTGATCCAGCTGCCGTGCGTGTTGTCCAGCAGGCCGGTGAGCTGCGCCGTCATCGGACCCTGGGTTTGCACGCTGCCGTAGGCGTTACGCCACGCGGCCGCCTGCGCATCGAGTTGGCCGGCCTGCAGCTGGCCGCCGCCGTTGTCCACATCGCCCGCGCTGCGCACAGCAAGCACGCCGGAGGTAGTCAGCGTCGCGCTGCGGTGATCGATGCCGCCGGACGTGCTGGTGAATGACACCGCGCCGCCGGCCTGCGTTTGCGCGTTAGAGAGGTCCAACGTGCTGCCTTGCAGGGCGATGCCGCCGGCGGCCAGGTTGCGGCCGTGGGCGGCCAGCGTGCCGAGGGTGACGATATTCAACGCACCGTTGCCCTGCAGGCTGCCGTCGCCCGCCACGCCGGCGCCGAGCGTGCCTTGTGAGGCGAGCTGCTGCGCACGCAGCGTGGCGTGGTTCGCCGCGGCCATGACACCGTCATTGCGCAGCACGCCACCCGCGGTGATGGCGAGATCACCCGCACTGTAAACCGTGCCGGTGTTGGTGATATCGGCGCCGGTTTGCAGCGCCATCGCGCCAGCGGACTGCACCGTGCCGCTGTTGCTTAACCCTGCACCGTTGATCGTGAGATGTCCCGCTGACGACGTGACGCCAGTCATCTGCAACTGCCCGGCGGCGTTGATCGTGAAATCGCCGCTCTGCGTCGCCAGCTCGCCGGCGTTGCGCACGCCGATGCCCGCCTCGGTGCCGACCAGATGGATTTTGGAGGCGTACATGCCGCCCAGCGCGGCGACGTCCACGCTGACCGCTGGCGCATCGCCGTCACCCGCGACGGCCTGCGTGGCAAGGTTGGCATAGTCAACCTGGTTCGCGCCGGTGACGACGTTGAGGTGGTTTGCCCACACCTTGCCGTTGACGGCAAGGTTGCGCGAAATCAGGTCAAGGCGATCGATGTTGGACGCGTTGAGCCCATCGCCGTCGATACGGATCGCACCCTGCGTCACATGAAACGCATTCAAGGAACCATCGCCACCGAACACCGGCACGCCCGTGGTCAGCGTGGCGCGCGGGGTATTGATGAAGCCGCCGCCCGATACGCTAATGCCGTTGGGATTGGCGACGATCACATCCGCCGCGTTGCCGGCCACTTCCGTGTAGCCGCGCAGGTAGGTCGGGTTGGTCGAGGTGACTTCGTTGACGATCAATTTGGCCGACTGTCCGGCCTGATAATGCGGATTGCCGGTGATGTAGCCGCCGAGCTGGGTCTGTGACACGCCCGCGGCGTTGTTCAAGATCAGGCCTTGCTTGTCGACGTTGAACTGCTGGTATTGGTTATGCGACACGCCCGCCGCCGACGGCGCGACGATATCCACCACCGGCACGCCATTGGCGGCGGTATCGGTGCCAGGACGATGCGCACCCGCGTTGGGATCGGGCGTGACCTGCGCGCGGGTCAGCAGCGGCGTGGCGAGCAAGGCGGACAACACCGCCGTGCTCAACGCGCGGCGCGGCAAGGTGGAAGCGAAGATCGATGCGTGACGACGGATAACCATGGTCCTGTCCTTGGCGGAGTAGCGATGTTGCAAACAAGTCAGTACGAATAAACAAGCTGAAAACCGGTGGCCGGGCGCGCGTTGGGCAACACGTTGCCGCCATGCATCGCCTTGCCGGCGAACACGTCCCAACTGAGTTGTCGCCAGGTGCCACGCAGGCCGAAGAAACCGCCAGCCAAGGTGGTGTTGCCGGGAAGGTAGGCGGTGGAAGGACCGCTCACGCGACCGGCGTCGATGCCGGCATACCACGCGAGCGGCCAGTGTCCGATCGGCGCGCTGATGGTGTTGCGCCAGTACCAGCCGCGCTCGGCGGCCAGCGTCTGATCGCCATTGAAGCCGCGCACGGTATAGCGGCCACCCACGGCCGTGAACTCGGAGCCGTACAAAGGCTGATTGGCGTACTGGCCGTGGAACTCGCTCGTCCACTGCGCGGGCCGCCCACCAAGCTTGAATGGAACGTTGAGTGACGCGTCCAGGATCGAAAGACGGTATTTGAACGTGGGGTCCTGGCGCGTGCGGCCGGCCGGATCGCGCTGCCCGCCGAACCACGGCACGCCGAAGCGTTCGGCCAGACGCAGATCCAGTTGCGCATCGCCGAGATAGCGGCGGTGCACGATCGCCGCCTCGACCGTGCTGACGTTGCGGCGCTGCGAATCCAGTTCCACATCTTCGATAAAGCTGTGCGCCCAGCGCTTGCCCACGTGCAATTCGGCGCTGGTCTTGCTGTGCTGGTTGCGATGAAGCAAACGTTGTGCGGAAAGATCGAAGGCGCGCGACGTGCCGCTGCTGTCGAAAGTCTGCGCCGACCCTTCCACCGTCTGGTGATAGCGATAGCCATAGACGCTGGCGGTGAACAACCAGTTGCCGCGCGGAATGGAATAGTTGGCATTGAAGCCTTGCGTGCCGTGACCCCCGCCATTGAACACGTCGTGCGTCACGCCCATCGACAGGATGTCGTTGGCGTTGAGCGGATTGTCGATGCCAAGGTTGAGGCCGGCCTGGTACAGGCCGGTAGCATTGGCGCCGGTATCGTCGAGCGTCGCCACCACGCGCCACGGTTTTGCGCGTTTGACCGTAATCGCCAGATCGGATTGCCCCGGCGCCTGGGCCGGTTCGATATCGATGTTGACGTCCTGCGACGGCACACGCTTCATCTGCTCCAGGGCCTGCTCGATGTCGCGCAGGTTAAGCAGATCGCCCGCGCGCATCGGCAAAGCCCAGCGCCAATCGCCCGCCGGCGTGCTGTCGCGCATGCGTACGTCGTGAATCACGCCCGGCACCAGCACGAGGGTGAGTACGCCGTGGGAAAGATCCTGCTCGGGCAAGCCAACACGCGTGGTGACGTAGCCGCGATCCAGAATCAGATCGCCTGCGCGACGCACGATCAAGCTGATGCCTTCATGTCCCACGCAGCGACCGGCGTACTGATCGAGATAACGTTGCACGAAACTGAACGCATCGCTGCGCTCGCCTTGCAAACGAATCCGCTCAAGCTTGAAACACGGTGTTTCGACCGGCAACTCGGTGTTATGGAAAGCAGCCTCCGCCTGCTGCTTCAGACGTACGTCCGGCGCTTGCGTGCGCGCTTCGCGCTCTTGCGCCTGCTGCTGGGTACGTTGCCGTTGTTGTTGCTCATCCAGCAGCGAGAGGCGTTCCTGTGCTGCCGCAACCGACGACATCGTGGCCATGCCGGCGAACGCCAGGCCATGCCATCGAGGTCGACGACGCAACCCATGCCGATCTTCCTTGAAGTTGAAACACTGCATATCCATACGCTCGCGCACGTCACTTACAAAACACGATAGCGGAAACTTTTCCCACGCTCCGCAGGAAACGCGCGTTGCTGACACAAAATCAGACTAGGCTTACGTGCTTGTATCGTGTGACCCTGCATAAGCGCAGAAACCGATGTCTTCCTGACCCAATGCCGTAAGCGGTTGCTTCCGTACACAGGCAACGGTATGTGGGCGTATATCGATGTAGGCGATCCACCCGGGCAGCATTCAGGCCTTGCCACGCTTCGCGCTAGACTTGCCGCATGCCGCTGCCCGCGCCCCTGCTCGAAACCCTTCGCGCCACCTTTGCCGCCCACGCTTTGTCGGTAGGCGAAGCGAAGCGGCTCGCCTATGCCTACGACAATTCACGCCGCAACGCCTTGCCGGATGCGGTGGTGTTTCCCACCGAGCATGCGCAGATAGAAACACTCGTTCGCGCGTGCAGGGAACATCGCGTGCCGATCGTCGCGCGAGGGCGTGGCACCAACACCACCGGGGCCACCGTGCCGGTAAACGGCGGCATCGTGGTGAGCTTCGAGCGGATGAATCGCATCCTGCGCATCGATCCGGACAATCGTCTTGCCGTCGTCGAGCCCGGTGTGCTCAACGGCGATCTGCAGAACGCGCTGAAACCGCATGGTTTCTTCTGGCCGCCCGATCCTACCTCGTCGCCCTGGTGCAGCATTGGCGGCAATCTCGCCTGTAATTCAGCCGGTCCACGCACGGTGAAATACGGCAGCCCGCGCGAAAATACGCTTGGTTTGCGCGCCGTCGCCGGCACGGGTGACAGTTTTCGCTGCGGCACCTATACCAGCAAAGGCGCGACGGGCTACGACCTCACGCGTTTGCTGATCGGCTCGGAAGGCACGCTTGCGCTGATCACCGAAGCCACGCTCAAGCTCACGCCAAAACCTTCCGGCTTGTGCACGCTGCGCGCGACATATCGCGATGTAAGCAGTGCTGCGCATGCGGTCGCGCGCATCATGGCGCAGCCGGTAACGCCGTGCGCGCTGGAATTCATCGACGATGTCGCGCTGAAGCTCGCGCGCGATCATGGCGGCGACGACGTACCGCTGGCGGGTGCGATGCTGATGATCGAAGTGGATGGCGAGCCCGACACCTTGCTTTCTGCCGTCGACGCCGTTTCACGTGCCGCGCGTGGAGAAGGGTTGGACGATCTGCGTATCGCCCAGACCGCCGAGGAAACCCAGGCCTTGTGGTCGGCGCGCAAGGCGTTGTCGCCGGCGCAACGCACCATCTCGCCGAACAAGATCAACGAAGACGTGGTCGTTCCGGTCAGCCGCCTGCCCGAGCTGGTCAACGGCATCCGCGAACTTTCGCGCAAGCATGACGTGTTGATCGTCACCTTCGGCCACGCCGGCAACGGCAATCTGCATGTGAACCTGTTGCCGCGTGACGATGCCGAACGTCAGCGCGCACACGCCTGCCTTGCCGACATGTTCGCCTTGGTGATCGCACTGCAAGGCACGCTTTCCGGCGAGCATGGCATTGGCCTGGTCAAGCGCGAATTCATGCCGCTGGCCCTGGAACCCGCCGCCCTCGACCTGATGCGCAACGTGAAAGCCGCCTTCGATCCGGACGGCATCATGAATCCGGGCAAATTGCTGCCGTGACGAAAAGAAACGCACTTCAGGCGCTGCTTGCCGATATCCGTGCATGTCGTCTGTGCGAAGCGCAGTTACAGGACGGAACGCGTCCCGTGCTGCAAGCGAGCACCTCCTCGCGCCTGCTGATCGTCAGCCAGGCGCCTGGGCGCAAGGTTCATGCGACTGGCATTCCGTTCAATGACGTCAGCGGCGACCGGTTGCGCGACTGGCTCGGTGTGGACCGCGATACGTTCTACGACGCGCAGCGCATCGCGATCGTGCCGATGGGTTTCTGCTTTCCCGGCAGCGGCCGTGGTGGCGATCTGCCGCCACGTCCTGAGTGTGCGCCGACCTGGCATCCACGACTGCTGCCGTTGTTGAAGCAGGTGCGGTTGACGCTGGCGATCGGGCAATACGCGCAGGCCGGGCTGTTGGGCGAGACGCGCGGTGCCTCGCTTACCGAGACCATGCTGGCGTGGCGCGAGCATTTGGCGCGCAGCGTATTGCCGTTGCCGCACCCCAGCCCGCGCAATCGCTTGTGGCTGAAGCGCAATCCGTGGTTCGAGGCGGAATTGATTCCCGTATTGCGCAGAGAAGTGTCCCGCGCGTTGCACACGTAGGTTGGGTTAGCGCAGCGTAACCCAACGTCTTCGAAGCGCCATCGTTGGGTTACGCTGCGCTAACCCAACCTACGATGCCATCTCGGTCATTCACACCGCGCGTCGCGAGAAGATCAGGTGCAAGCCGAACAGCATGAATACCGCACCGGCACAACCGTCGATCCAGCGGCTCATGCGCAGATAGCCGCGGCGCATGACCGGCAACGCAAAGCATCCGGCTACGAACGAAAACCACAGGAAGGTTTCGGCCACCACCAGCGCCCACAGTCCCCAGCGCGCAGCCGATGACACGCCCGTGCCCACGAAGGCGGAAAAGATGCTGCCGAAATAGATCACCACTTTCGGATTGGCCAGATTGGTGAATAAGCCATTGCGCAGCGAACGCCACGCGCCGGCAAACACCTGCACGGGTTCCGCCGCTTGCGGTTGCGCGGGTTTGGCCAACGCGCCGCGCAGCATCTTCAGGCCCATCCAGCACAGGTAAAGGCCGCCACAAACGGCAATCAACCGCTCCAGCCACAGCAGCCGATGCAGCAACAGTTGCAATCCCAGCAGCGCCAGTGCCGCCCACATCGCCACGCCGAGCGTGATACCGGCCACGCCCGCCATCGCCTCATGCCGCGAGCGGCTGACCGCCGTCTGCGAAACGAAGAAGAAATCCGGTCCCGGGCTCATCAGGGCGATGATCTGGACGATCGCAATAGTGATGAACAGGCTCATGGGGTCGCTCCGGCAAACTCGGCGCAGTGTAGCGGCAGCACGGCGGCGCCACAGCTGCGGCGGCGAACCTTGCCCGCCGGGCTGGGCTTCCTCTACGCTGCCGGAGCATCGGGCGCAGTGCGCCTGGACGTAAAAACAAAGCCTCCCGTCATCCGGCGAAGGCCGGAATCCAGTCCAAATACGCTGTGCGAAGCACGCCAGGCAAGATTCGGTGCGCTTCGCGCGCGTACCAGACTGGATTCCGGCCTTCGCCGGAATGACGGTAAGGTACCGACGAGCATTACCGATGATGCGGGGCACCCGCACATTACGGGGGAAAACGACACTCATGAGCCTGAAGCTGCGACTCATCGCGATGAATTTCCTGCAGTACTTCATCTGGGGTGCGTGGTTGATCACCATCGGCGCGTACTGGTTCCAGAACCGGCATTGGTCGGGCGCGCAGTTCGGCGCGATCTTCTCCACCATGGGCCTGGCCTCGTTGTTCATGCCGTCGATCCTGGGCGTGGTGGCGGACAAGTGGATCCGCGCCGAGCGCCTGTATGGCTGCCTGCACATCGCCGGCGCGGCAGTGCTGTGCGTGGTGCCGACCATCGATCATCCCGGCACACTGTTCTGGGTGATGCTGCTGAACATGATGTGCTACATGCCCACCATCTCGCTGGCGATCACGGTGGCGTACAACGCGCTCAAGCGCGACGGCGCGGATGTGGTGCGCGTGTATCCGCCGATCCGCGTATGGGGCACGGTGGGCTTTATCGCCGCGATGTGGATGGTGAGCCTGCTGCACCTGGAAACCACCACCGGGCAGTTCTACGTGGCGGCGGGAGCATCTTTGCTGCTGGGCGTGTACGCCTTCACGCTGCCGCCTTGCCCGCCGCGTCTGCGCGGCGTGGATCACCGCAGCTGGCTGGATGCGCTCGGCCTTACCTCGTTTGCGCTGTTCAAGCAGACCAAGATGGCGGTGTTCTTCATCTTTGCGATGTTGCTCGGCGCCGCGTTGCAATTGACCAACGCCTACGGCGACACCTTCCTGCACGACTTCGCGCATGTGGATGCGTACAGGGACCTGATCGCGGTGCGCTACCCCGCCATCATCATGTCGATTTCGCAGGTGTCGGAAACGCTGTTCATCCTGGCCATTCCGTTCTTCCTCAAGCGCTTCGGCATCAAGACGGTGATGCTGATCAGCATGCTGGCGTGGACGCTGCGCTTCGGCCTGTTCGCGTTCGGCGATCCGGGTAACGGACTGTGGATGATCGTGCTGTCGTGCATCGTCTACGGCATGGCGTTCGACTTCTTCAACATCTCCGGCTCGCTGTTCGTGGAAGGCCAGAGCGATCCGGCGATCCGCGCCAGCGCGCAGGGTCTGTTCATGCTGATGACCAACGGCGTCGGCGCCGTGCTAGGCAGCTCGATCAGCGGTCTGGTGATCGACGCCTATTTCACCCGCCCGGACCATTCGCTGGACTGGCACGGCATCTGGCTGAGCTTTGCCGGATACGCGGTGGTGGTGGCGGTGCTGTTCGTGTTCCTGTTCAAGCACAAGCACGTACCAGAGACGCTTGAGGGCGTACCCGCGCACTGACGTAGGTTGGGGTGCAAACCCCAACAGGGCCATCTACGTCGCGCGTTGGGGGCATTACAATGCCCGGATGCAGATCGGCCCCTACCGCATCGACCCGCCCGTGGTGCTCGCGCCCATGGCCGGGGTCACCGACAAGCCTTTCCGCCTGCTGTGCAAACGGCTGGGCGCAGGGCTTGCCGTGTCGGAGATGACCACCGCCGATCCGCGCCTGTGGCAGACGCGCAAATCGCTCAAGCGCATGGACCACGATGGCGAGCCCGAACCGGTCAGCGTGCAGATCGCCGGCTACGACCCGGCGATGCTCGCCGAAGCGGCGCGCTTCAACGTGGCGCATGGCGCGCAGCTGATCGACATCAACATGGGTTGCCCGGCGAAGAAAGTCTGCAACGTGTGGTCCGGTTCGGCGCTGCTGCAGGACGAGCCGCTGGTGGCGCGCATCGTGAAAGCGGTGGTGGATGCGGTGGATGTGCCGGTCACGCTGAAGATCCGCACCGGCTGGGATCGCGAGCACAAGAACGCGCTCAGCATCGCACGCATCGCCGAAGATAACGGCATCGCCGCGCTCGCGGTGCATGGCCGCACGCGCGCCGATAAATACGAAGGCGAAGCCGAATACGAAACGATTGCCGCAGTAAAGGCAGCAGTGCGTATTCCGGTATTGGCCAATGGCGACGTCACCACGCCGCAACAGGCCAAGCATGTGCTTGAGGTGACACGCGCCGACGCAGTGATGATCGGCCGCGGCGCGCAAGGCCGTCCGTGGATCTTCCGCGAGGTGGCGCATTACCTCGCCACCGGCGAACTTTTGCCCGAGCCTTCGCCACACGAAGTAGCGGAGATCCTGCTCGGCCATCTGGAACATCTGCATACGTTCTACGGCGAACAAGCCGGCGTGCGCATCGCGCGCAAGCATCTTGGCTGGTACGCGAAAGACCGACCGGAAAACACGGCGTTTCGCGATGTGGTCAATCGCGCCGAGAGCGCGCACGAACAAGTGCGCCTCACACGCGCGTATTTCCAGGCCCTGCAGGAAAACTGGCGCATCGCCGCCTGAATATCTCCGCTGCGCAGATAGGCTGAAACAAGCTTTTACAAGCTCTGTTTAGATTCCAGGCCCGCGCGCCTCAAACCCGCAAAATCCCCTCCAGACAGCGATCGCACTCGCACCTGGCACGGCGATCCCTGTCCATGGCGTCCCTCACGGCCGAACGGCCTGCTTAGGACCGCACCCAACCGTTTCACCGCATGCGGAACCGCCTCGGCGGATTCCCTCGGTTTCGTGCCGCCCGACACACGTTGACCATCGACCCTGGAGGAAGAAATGAAAACCCGTATCGATTCACTGATCATCGGCAAGCGACACGAGAAACTGTTGTGGCTGAGCCTGCTGGCCGTATCCACGGTGGCGCTGAGTCTGCTGCCGACGAAGAAAGCCGAGGCGCACGGTTACATCAGCAGCCCGCAATCGCGCGCCGTGCTGTGTACCGCCGCCGGTGGCAACTTGAACGCCAACTGCGGCAGCTATCAGTGGGAACCGCAGAGCATCGAATATCACCCGCAGGCTTCCGCGTATCACTATCCGGATGCCTCGCGCGCATGCACCGGCAGCTTCATGCAGTGCGGCCCCGGTGACGGCTGGATCGCCTCAGGCGGCAATGGTGGCGGCTATGGCGCCATCAACGAACAGACCGCCACACGCTGGCACAAACATCGCATCACGCCCGGCGAGCGCACCTTTACCTGGACCTACACGGCACCGCATCCGGTCGCCTACCAGGAGTTCTACATCACCAAGAACGGCTGGAATCCGAATGCGCCGCTGACGCGCGATTCGTTCGACGCCACGCCGATCGCGCGCTTCGAAGGCAACAACCAGATGCCTGGCAGCTCCACCGATCGCCGGGTGACGATTCCCGCCGATCGCAACGGCTACCACGTCGTGCTCGCGGTGTGGAAAGTGGGCGATACGCCGGCTTCGTTCTACCAGGTGATCGACTTCGACATCCAGAACGACGGCACCGTGCCGGAGTGGAACGTGGTCGGCTCGATGCACCCCGAACCGCTGCTGCCGGGTGACAAGGTTGGCGTGCGCGTGTTCACCGACAACGGCGAACTGCCGCAGCCGGGTATGCTGGTGATCGACAGCGAAGAGCTGGGCCAACCCACCATGTGGCCGCACGCCCTGGCTACCGCGCTCAACAACATGAACCAGGAGCACCTGGGTTTCCGCACCGGCATGCTCAACGCGCAAGGCGAAGTGGTGCCCAACTACGGCCAGAACAACTTCTATGTGCGCGCCAACAGCCATACCAAGCGCGTGGAAGTGGTGAAGGAAATCGCCGATATGCCGGCCCAGTTGCGCCTGACCGGTTTGCAGGACAGCTACACCGCGACCGATGGCCGCGTGAACCTGCACTTCAACGCGATCGCCAGCGGCAGCGAGAACTACACCATCAATGTCGCGGTGTTCGACCAGAACGGTACGCCGGTCGCGCACAAGCTGGGCCCGGTGGGCAACAACAATCCGCACTTCCATGTCGCACTGGAAAACGCCACGCCCGGCACCTATGACGTTACCGCGCTGGCCACGGTCAACCACGAGCCCAAGGCGCAGGCGCAGCATCGCTTCACCCTGCTCCCCGCGGACGCGGGTGGCGACTATGACCACGTGTTCCCGGCGGGCCTGGGCCAGTACAGCGCCGGCACCACGGTGCTGCAGCCGAAGGACAACGCGGTGTACGAGTGCAAGCCCTGGCCGTACACCGGTTACTGCAACCAGTGGACCGCCAACAGCACTGCCTTCGAACCGGGCGTGGGGCATGCCTGGCAGGAAGCCTGGATCCGCAAGTAAACAAGACACCGCTCCAATTGGAGCCATCTGAAAACGGGAATGCCGGCAGCTGAGCTGCCGGCTTTTTTTGGAAGACCGAAGTGAAGAACGTGCACCTGGACAACCGCCAGCCTGGGCGGCGCAAGCAGATGATCGAATTCTGGGAAGAACTGCTGCTGTCGGCCGCGGAGCAATTGATCGTCACCGGCAAGACCGACGTCGCTACGCTGGAAGGCATGCGCAACGAGTTGCAGGCGGTGCGTAATGATCCCAATGCGGTGTTCTTTTTCGCCTTCGTGCAGGCGCGCGCCAACGTTTACTGACCGCTGCCGCAAGCCCTTGCGGACGCGATACAGGCATCATGGGCGGATCGCCTTTCGCGGTCGCGTCATGCTCGATCCCTCTTATCACCATTCGCTGAACCGTGTGCTTCGCGCCTTGCTGCTGGGCGCGATGCTGTTGCTCAGCGGTTGCGAAGCCAGCCTGTTCGCCGGCTTGAACGCCACCGATCGGCGCGCCGGCATCGAGGCACAGCGCGGCATCGTGTTCGACGCCGCGCATGATCTGAAACTGGACGTCTACCGCCCCGCCGGCGTGGTACATGCGCCGCTGGTGGTGTTCCTCTACGGCGGCAGCTGGGTGCGCGGCGAACGCGCGTGGTATCGCTTCGTGGGCACCGCGTTGGCGTCGCGCGGCGTGGTGGTGGTGATTCCGGATTACCGCAAGTATCCGCAGGTAAAGATGGACGGCTTCATGCAGGACGCGGCGCGCGCGGTGGCATGGGCCTACCGGCACGCGCAAGCCGAGGGCGGCACGCCGGACGACATGTTCGTGATGGGCCATTCGGCCGGCGGGCAGATCGGCGCCCTGCTGGCGACCGATCCTGCCTGGCTGGCGCCGTATGGCTTGCGTCCGGACCAGCTGGCGGGTTTTATCGGCCTGGCTGGCTGCTACGACTTCATGCCGATTCCGGCCAACGAAAAAGACATGCTCGGCATGTTCGGACGCGACGCGGCCGCCCAGGCCCGCGCGCAGCCGGTGCGTTTCGTGCGCGGCGATGAGCCGCCGATGCTGCTGTTGCAGGGCCAGGCCGATCGCGAAGTGGCGCCGGCCAACGCGCTGTCGCTGGCCCGTGCGCTGCAGGCGCGGCACGACGCCGTCACCCTGCGCCTGTACCCGGACGTGGGCCATAACGCGCTGGTGTTCGCCCTGTCCCGGCCGTTCCGCGCCGAGGCGCCCACGCTCCAGGATGTGCTGCGCTTTATTCACGAACATCCGGCAGCCACGGCCGCCCATGGCCGTTTGGACGTCCATTCGCCGCCGCCGGCCTGAACCTGCCCTTCACCCGTCATACGGATATGCCAGACTGGGCGGTGAAACCCGAGGGGAGTGCGTGTATCATGCGCAGTTCCCCTTTCCATCTCTTTATCCGTAAAGAAGGATATAAGCCACGATGAGCAACTACCTCTTCACCTCCGAATCGGTCTCCGAAGGCCATCCGGACAAGGTCGCCGACCAGATCTCCGACGCCGTGCTCGACGCGATCCTCGCCCAGGATCAGCGCGCCCGCGTGGCCTGCGAAACCATGGTGAAGACCGGCGTGGCCATCGTCGCCGGCGAAATCACCACCAGCGCGTGGATCGACCTGGAAGCGCTCACCCGCAAGGTCATCGTCGACATCGGCTACAACTCCAGCGAGGTCGGCTTCGACGGCGAGACCTGCGGCGTGCTGAACCTGATCGGCAAGCAGTCGCCCGACATCAACCAGGGCGTGGACCGCAAGAAGCCCGAAGAACAGGGCGCCGGCGACCAGGGCCTGATGTTCGGCTATGCCACCAACGAAACCAAGGATTTCATGCCGGCCGCGATCTACTACTCGCACCGCCTGGTCGAGCAGCAGGCCAAGGTCCGCAAGAAGAAGAACTCGCCGCTGCCGTGGCTGCGCCCGGACGCCAAGAGCCAGGTCACCCTGCGCTATGAAGACGGCGTGGCCACCGCGATCGACGCCGTGGTGCTGTCCACCCAGCACGACCCGAGCGTGAAGCAGAAGGACCTGATCGAGGCCGTGCGCGAGCACATCTTGAAGCCCGTGCTGCCGGCCAAGCTGCTGCACAAGAACACCAAGTTCCACATCAACCCGACCGGCAAGTTCGTGATCGGCGGCCCGGTCGGCGACTGCGGCCTGACCGGCCGCAAGATCATCGTCGATACCTACGGCGGCTGGGCCCGTCACGGCGGCGGCGCGTTCTCCGGCAAGGATCCGTCCAAGGTGGATCGTTCGGCCGCCTACGCCGCGCGCTACGTAGCCAAGAACATCGTGGCCGCCGGCATCGCCGACCGCTGCGAAGTGCAGGTGAGCTACGCCATCGGCGTGGCCGAGCCCACCTCGATCTCGGTCACCACCTTCGGCACCGGCAAGATCAGCGACGACAAGATCGAAAAGCTGATCCGCAAGCACTTCGACCTGCGCCCCTACGGCATCATCAAGATGCTGGACCTGGTGCACCCGATGTACCAGCAGACCGCCAGCTACGGCCACTTCGGCCGCACGCCATACGAAGTGAAGGGCCCGGACGGCAAGACCTTCACCGCGTTCTCCTGGGAGAAGACCGACAAGGCCGAGGCGCTGCGCGCGGACGCCAAGCTGAAGTAAGCGTCGGTGCACCTCTGGTTAAAGAAGCGGGCCGTCCTTCGGCCCGTTTCTTTTTGGAGTCAGCTACTCTCGTGCAGATGTCGAGAATCGTTTTGTCTGCGCAGAAGTAGGGATATCGAAGCAGACTCCGGCCCAGGTCTATATGAATTCATCATCGGCAACCGCCTCGAACAGTTTCCCGTGATCCAGCGGCGGCAAATCAAATAATTCCCGCACACGGTCCACCGGAAACCCGATGTGCTTGGGCTGAAGCACCACCGCTTTGGCCAGGCGACGGGTCAATGCCTCGGCGGAATTCGCCTTGCGATAGCGAATGGCGGTCTCGATGTCCGTGGCGAACCAATTGAGCGTTCCCAATACCGAGCGCGAGGTGCTCGCCGCTATCTCCAGCGGATTGCATGCCTGCACTTCGGCGGCTGCCATCTCGGGCGGAATTTCAATATGCAGCAGCGCGTGAAACAAGGCGTGCTCGAATCGCTTGAGCAGCGTTGCATAGGGCGCAGCATCGATCACCACGCCGAAGCGCGTGGGCTCACTGGTAGCGACCACCAGTTGCATGCGCGATACCCGGATCAGGTTGGCGGTCCATTCGCCGAGGCGGCCACCCGAGGGCTGCGGATGAGGCATGGGTGTTACCTTCATCGCACGCAGGAGTTTTCCGGTGCAGCGGAACGCCGTCATCAAATTTTTCCTCGTCATGCCAAGCCGAAAGGTCGGGAACGACGGAACGAGCATGATCGCGAACCGCCCATGCGCAGCGATCCAGCCGAATTCAATCCTTCTTGTCGGCCGACGAAGCCAGTATCACCTTCTTGCTCTTGCGATGGACCAGCCGGGTGCCGGACTTGGAATGGGACTTGGCCACCCGCGGGCAACTCTTGCCGCGATGCGGCGTGCAGCTGCGCGAAGCGCGGCGATGGGCGGGAGCGGTTTCGTCGGCCTCGGCCGTGCCGATCGGCGACAGCGCGGCCAGCACGCGGTGCGCCCTGCTCGGCATACCGACCTGGGCGATCAGCGTATCCGGCGTGACCTGGTGGTCGAAGCCGTCATCCAGCAGGCGCGCCATCAGATTGTCGCGCGCCGAGGCGCTGCGGCCGCCCAGCACCACGGCGAACAGGCGACGGCCGTCGCGCACTGCCGTGGAAGCCAGGTTGAAGCCGGAGGCGTCGGTGAAACCGGTCTTCAGGCCAT